>JAKANW010000491.1 GCA_021823555.1 Chloroflexota bacterium | reverse complement strand
TCGCCGCCCGCCTCGCGCAATCCTTTCGGCCAGAACTCGGTCATCAAAATGACCTTCGGCGACCGGCGCAGGGTCTGCTGGATGCTGCGTACCACCATCTGTTCGTAGCCCTGCACGTCGATCTTGAGGAAGTGAATTTCGGAGATGCCTTGCCCGGCCAGCAGGTCGTCGAGCGGACGCGTCTCCACCTCGGTGGTCTCCCATGCAAAGTCGTTCGATTCGTAGACGCGGTTGTCGGCTTTGTTTTCGGGATTTTGGAATAGGACGCGCCTTCCGGATTCGGGCGCCGCGGCGACGCGAAACGCGTCCACGCGCGGACCCGCCGCGGGCCGGTTCGTGGCGATGTTTTTCTCCAGGTAGGCAAAGGTTTGGGGACGCGGCTCCACGCTCACGATGCGTCCGCGGCCGCTCAAGGTGTGCATGGCGAGGCTGGTGTACAGCCCGATATTGGCGCCCACGTCGACGAGGGTCATGTCGCCGCGGCAATGCTGGAGGAAGAAGTGCAGTTCGCTCGGTTCATAGACTTTCAGCGCGACTGCCCCGGAAAGTACCGGGTCTTCCGGGTCGAGATGAAGCGTAGCCGGCCCAACGTGGGTGACGCGCGGGATGATGCGCAGGAGGATGGCATTGGTCAGCACGCGCAGAGGCCGCGGCTTGAGGATTTCGGTGTAAATGAATTCAGCGAAGGACATGGCGCGGGGATTATAACATCCACCCTCTTTGCCTGTCGGGCAGGGGGGCCTGTATAATTGTCCCATTCTCACCAAGGAGTTTCCCATGCGCACGCGCCTCGCATCATTGACTTTGCTGTTCCTGCTGGCCCTCGCTTCCTGCGCGCCGACCACCACTGCCGCCCCCGCGCCCGGCTCGGACCTCACGTCTGTGCCGGTGACTGGCGCACCGTCTACCGGTTTCCCGCTGACCGATTTTCCGGTGACGGCGGTGCCCACATTTGAGCCGATTCCCGTGCATGTGGGATATGGCTATCAAGGGCCTTGGTTCGAGTTATATTTCACTGACCCATCCAACCCGGCATCGAAACAGCAGTCCGGCGGTATCGAGCAGGCGGTCATTGCTTCGATCGATTCGGCGCGTTTGACGTTGGACGCGGCCATTTACAGTTTCAGCCTGCGCGAAGTGGCGAACGCTCTCCTGCGTGCGCGTGACCGCGGTGTGGAAGTGCGCGTAGTGATGGAAAGCGACAACCGCGACAAGTCTGTGCCGCAGGCGTTGATCGACGCGGGTATTCCTATTTTGGGCGACCGCCGCGAGGGCTTGATGCACGACAAGTTCATTGTCATCGATCGCTCCGAGGTCTGGACCGGTTCGATGAATTACACCGTCAGCGGTGTGTACCAGGACAACAACAATCTCATTCACATCCGCTCGGTGAAGATCGCCGAGAATTACGAGACCAAGTTCAATGATATGTACATCAATGATAAATTTGGTCCCGACGCGGTGGCAGACACCCCGAATCCCACCGTGACCATTGATGGCACCGAGGTCGAAACGTATTTTTCGCCCAATGGCGGGGTAGCGAACCGCCTAGTGAGTCTGCTCAGTACCGCCCAGGAAAGCATCTATTTTCTGGCGTATTCCTTCACTTCGGACGATATTGGCCAGAGCGTCCGTGACCGGTATAAAGCCGGTGTGACCGTGAAGGGCGTGATGGACGACAGCCAGATCACCTCCAACCAGGGCACCGAATATGACCTCTTCCGTCAGGCCGGAATCGACGTGCGCCGGGGTGGAATGGATGGCTTGATGCACCAAAAAGTATTGATCATAGATCGTCAGATCGTTGTGACCGGTTCCTATAATTTCTCTGCCAGCGCCGAGAATACCAACGATGAAAATCTGCTCATCATCCACAATCCACAAATCGCGGAGCTTTTCTTGCAGGAGTTCGACCGCGTCTACGCCCAGGCGACTGCCCAGTAGTTGGTAGTACTAAAGTTGGGGGGTTACAAAGCCCGGTGAAAACCGGGTTTTGTCTTTAAAATCCGTAACCTTCGTTACAACTTGCACGACAAATAGGAGCAAAACCATCTTAATTAGGAGCCGACCATGAAACACAAATTGCGTTTTATCTCTCTAGTTGTAGTGACCATCCTTATCACGTTAGCCAGCGCGTGCAGTCCGATGCGAGCTTCGCAAAATGGAAAAGCTTCGAGTCAGGCCTCCAATGCAGTAGCAGGGGCTTCATCCTATCAAGCCAGTCCAATTCAGGGTAATTCCCAAGCCACTCCTGTGGAATTTACCGGTACGATCGAATCAATCAACAGCAGCCAATGGACGGTCAACCGGATGACGGTCATTGTGTCCTCGCAGGCATTGGGAAAGATGCCGGCCAAGGTGGGCGATACAGTGCGATTTAAGGGTTTCATGTCCCCAAATGGCGTGGTGACTGCCATGCAGGTGGGGAAGCCTGTCTATACCGCCTCGGGAATCGCCCTACTCAACCCCAACCCGAATTCCAACTCGAACGGCAATGCCTCTGAAGGCGAAGACCATGAAGTGGTTGGAGTGATCCAAACGATCAATGGTTCGCAGATCACGGTCAATGGCCTAACCTATATCGTTCCTTCCACCACTGACCTGAGCATGTTTGTGGTTGGTAATACGGTGAAGATCGAGTTCACCACCAATGCTGATGGGACAATGACCATTACCGAGGTCAAATCAACCACCAGCATCGGCGAGAATGACAATTTGGACACCGACATGGAAGAGAATTCGGACGGTAACTCCAACGGCAATTCGAACAGTGAAGATGACCAAGGCGAGGATGAGCAGTCGAATGGCAATGGAAGCAGTAGCTGGGGAGGAGGCGGTGACGACTAACTCTGTCTGCGATCGCATTCGAAGCCCCAACCCATTTTGTCAGGTTGGGGCTTTTTTGCCCGTAACTTTCAATCCCCCGAAACGACTATTCGGATGAAACCAAACCGAATATTTTAGAGACAAAATGCAAAAGTTAATGGTAATTGATTGTACAACTTTGATGGGCAATGCGGTTAGTTGGACGGCTTAGGCCGCGGTTTAGGCATGTCCACATCAGGTGATATACTCATATCCACGCTGGGACTTTTGTCATTTCATCCCCGGCGCACCGGGCCCATCATGACATTATCTTCAGACCAGAGCGAATTGGACGGCTTGCGGGAACTCAGTGCACAAGTGATCGCGGCCATCTACGACAGGTATTATCCAGATGTCTACCGCTATGTGCGTTATCGCATTGGCGACGAGGCGGTGGCGGAGGATGTCGCCAGCGATGTTTTTGTGCGCCTGTTGGAAGCCAGCCAGCAGGGACGCGGTCCGCAAACCAACCTCAAAGCCTGGCTGCTCGGCACTGCCTCCCACATTGTGATGGACCACATGCGCCGCTCATACCGCCGCCCAGTGGAGGCGCTTTCGGAGAATATGCTCGACCCGCTGGCCCTGCCGGTGGATGAACTCGAGCGCCGCGAACGCGACCAACTCGTGCGCGGCGCCATGCACAACCTGACCGAGGAACAACAACATGTCCTGACCCTGCGTTTCGGCCAGGGGTATTCCCTGGAAGAAACAGCCGCCCTGATGAACAAAAATGTCAACGCCATAAAAGCCCTGCAATTCCGCGCACTATCCTCTCTCCAACGCGGGATTGGGGAGGCGAACCATGAATGAGAAACTCTTCGACGCTTTAGAAATTTGCCTACAAGCCTTGGAAAACGGCGGGACGGTCGATTCAGCCCTGAAGCGAT
>JAKANW010000490.1 GCA_021823555.1 Chloroflexota bacterium | reverse complement strand
AAGGCTGCTAAGAAGGACATCATGTTCGGTGCGACCGGCGAAATCCTTGTCCCGGCCGGCACGACCATCGCCGCCAAGCACATTAGCCAGGTGCAGAAAATCGTCAAGCAGCGTCTCGAAAGCATCGAGAACGAATTGCAGGATGAGAAGACGCGCCAGCTCGAAGAAATCAAAATGGAAGTTGGGCGGGTCAAGGCATCTGCCGATGAAGAAATGACTGCCCTGCGTAATGAATTGGAGGATCAGTCCTCCGCTTCGCAGGGACAGAACTCGCGCATGCGCGACGAACTCTTGGAATTGCGCCCGTTTACGTTCATCAGCGAAATGCGCTACCGCGAATTGAAGTCGCGTTGGGGCCAGGTCTTCCGCGCCGACATGGGCGCTGAAGCCTTTTACGATATTCTCAAGCGCCTTGACCTCGACAAACTGTCCGAGGAGCTTTGGAAAGAGGTCCGCACCACGAAGTCCAAGCAGAAGCGCAAAAAGGCGACGACCCGCCTGAAAGTGGTGGAAGCTTTTCGCCGCTCCGGCAATCGGCCCGAGTGGATGATCCTCACCGTTTTGCCGGTTATTCCACCTGACCTGCGCCCAATGGTGCAACTGGATGGTGGCCGCTTCGCCACGTCGGACCTGAACGACCTGTACCGCCGCGTCATCAACCGCAATAACCGCCTGAAGCGCCTGCTCGAACTCGGCGCGCCGGATGTCATCATCCGCAACGAGAAGCGCATGTTGCAGGAAGCGGTTGACAGCCTGATTGACAACAGCCAGCGCGGCAAGGCCCTCAGCCGCCGCGGCCGCCGCGAACTTAAGTCGTTGAGCGACATGCTCAAAGGCAAGAAGGGACGCTTCCGCCGCAACCTGCTCGGCAAGCGTGTGGACTACTCCGGCCGTTCCGTGATCGTGGTCGGCCCACAACTCAAACTCTATCAGTGTGGTCTGCCCAAGACCATGGCGCTGGAACTTTATCGTCCGTTTGTCATTGCCCGTCTCGTTTCGCACAATTACGCCGCGAACGTGAAAGGCGCGCGTCGCCTGATCGAGCGCAACCGGCCTGAAGTCTGGGAAGTGCTCGAAGAGGCGATCAAGGAACGCCCGGTTCTACTGAACCGTGCACCGACTCTGCACCGCTTGGGCATCCAGGCCTTCGAACCAATTCTGATCGAAGGCTCGGCTATCCAGTTGCACCCGCTTGTCACCACCGCCTTCAACGCAGATTTCGATGGCGACCAAATGGCTGTCCATGTGCCGCTTTCGCAAAAGGCTGTGCAGGAAGCGCGTGAATTGATGCTTTCCTCCAAGAATCTGCTCAAACCTGCCGATGGTGAGCCGATCATTTATCCGTCCAAAGACATGGTTTTGGGTGTGTACTACCTGACCATGAAGCACCAGGCTGCCCACAAGGGCGATGGCCGCGCCTTCGCTGACATGGATGAGGTGGAACTTGCCTACCAGCTTGGTCAGGTGGACATTCACACCGAGATCAAACTCCGCGCGAATACCTGGTATGACGACAAGAATAAACGCCTGACCGAGGAGGAAACGCGCATCATTGAGACGACGGTTGGCCGCGTACTTTTCAACCGCGTCTTGCCCGAACAGGTGCAATTCGTCAATCGTAAACTTGACAAAGGCGGCGTGAAGGACCTGATCGCTGAAGTCTATGAAATTTGCGGACAGGATGTCACTACCGATGTGGCCGACCGCGTCAAAACCATTGGTTTCGAATATGCCATGCGGTCGGGCACCACGCTGGCCGTGGCCGACATCAGTATTCCGCCGGAGCGCAACGACCTGATCACCGAAGCCCTGCAACAGGTGGAAAGCGTAAACCGTGATTTCCGCCGCGGTCTGCTGACCGAACAGGAAAAGAACGAACGCGAGATCGAGATTTGGCAGAAGACTACCGACAAAGTGGCCGACGCGGTCAAACGTCACATGGACCCGGATGGAAACTTGTCCACGATGGCGACCTCCGGCGCGACCAAAGGTGGTTTCTCCACCATTTCGCAGTTGGCTGGCATGCGCGGCTTGATGGCCGATCCGTCCGGGCGCATCATCCCGTTCCCGATTCGGTCGAACTTCCGCGAAGGCTTGACCGCCATGGAATACTTCATGTCCACGCATGGTGCGCGCAAAGGTCTGGCAGATACCGCCCTGCGCACCGCAGACGCCGGTTACCTTACCCGCCGTCTCGTGGATATTGCCCAGGACATTATTATCAACGAACACGATTGCGGCACCAAAGACGGCATTTGGATCCGCAAATCGGATGATATTGCAGGCGAGCCGTTGTATGCGCGCCTCTACAGCCGTCTCCTGGCGGACCGTGTCATTCACCCGCAGACTGGCGAAGTGCTGGCCGAGCGTGATGACATTATCAGTCACGAATTGGCGCATAAGATTGCCGATGCAGGCGTGGAGCAGGTACGCGTGCGCTCCGCCCTGACCTGCGAACTAAACCACGGCATCTGCGCCAAGTGTTACGGTCTCGACCTGGGCCGCGGCACCATGGTGGATATGGGTTCTGCCGTTGGCATCGTGGCCGCTCAATCCATCGGCGAGCCGGGCACCCAGTTGACCCTGCGAACCTTCCACACCGGCGGCGTGGCCGCAGGCGGTGATATCACCACTGGTCTGCCGCGCGTGGAAGAACTTTTCGAAGCCCGCAAACAGCCGAAAGGTGAGGCTGTCGTGGCGGAGATCAGCGGCACGGTCCACATCGTTCAGTCGGACAAGTACGCCGACTTGCGCATTGTCAAGATCGAGCATAGCGAACTCGTCAGCGACACTTACGACATTCCCGATGAATGGAAGGTCACGGTCAAGAGCGAGGCGGAAGTCAAAGCCGGCGAGGTGCTGGCCAAGCTCGATGACGCCACCATTACCGCTCAGCACGGCGGACGCGTGCGCGTCGAAAAGAAGGACAGCCAGGTAATCGTCTCCTACGACCAGGGCGAGGAAAAGGAATACGAGATTCCCACCACCGCGCGCCTGCTCGTTCGCGGCGGTGACAAAATCGAAGCTGGCGAACCGCTCACCGAAGGCTCGCTCAATCCGCACCGCGTGCTGCGCATCCGCGGCCGCGAGGCCTGCGAACTCTACCTGCTGGGCGAGATTCAAAAAGTGTACCGTTCCCAGGGCCAGAACATTCACGACAAGCACTTCGAGGTCATCATCCGCAAGATGATGAGCAAGGTGCAGGTGACGCGTCCCGGCGACACCAAATACCTGCCTGGCGATCCAGTCGACCGCCTCGAGATCCGTCGCGTGAACGACGCGCTGCTGGCCGAGGGCAAACAGCCCGCCAAGTTTGCCGAGGTCCTGCTGGGTGTAACCAAGGCTTCGCTCAGTACCGACTCGTTCCTCTCGGCCTCCTCCTTCCAGCACACCATCAAAGTGCTGGCGGGCGCGGCCATCGCATCGACCACCGACCCGCTCTATGGCCTGAAGGAGAACGTGATCATCGGCAAGCTCATCCCGGCTGGCACCGGCTTCACCCATGGCCGCTTCAGCAAGGCGACGGGCGAGATCGGTTCCTCGCAATGGACCGAAATCCCTGATAGTTCCTCCGCCGACTAACCCAAATACAGAGACGCCCCGTCAGGGGCGTCTTGTTTTTAACCGCTTGAATTTTTCCGTGGCGTGGTTATACTTTAATTGACGCGATCCTCGAAGGAGGTCACAATGTCAATCATCACGCGCCGTTCTCTTTTTGCGGGGATTTTGATTCTCACCCTCCTGGCCTGCAATC
>JAKANW010000011.1 GCA_021823555.1 Chloroflexota bacterium | reverse complement strand
TGTTGATGGTATTGGTTCCGCAAAGCAGCAATATTCATCGTTCCTCCCAAATATCAACAGGCTAGGGTTTATAAAATCCAATCACAAATTCCTGGTGCATGCGCTGTTGGATTTGTGAATCCTTGTTGATTTTCGCTCCGGCCGGCAACATGCGGCGATTGCGATCAAGGTTCCTGACACCGATCTTGGGGACTTCGAACTCAAGGGATTGACCAATATCCGCCAAACAGTTTTGAGTTTGAGTATCGATCCCGCGAATTATGGAACTACCCACAACAAGGATTGCCGCTTTTCCAGGTTTCAAAACGCGATACATTTCCTGGAGTACACGTTTCATTTCTGAATAATAACGGCGGACCACAAGGCTTTTCTTCTCGTCCACTTGAGCCAATGAGTCTATCACTCCGCTTGTGAAGGATGGCAGACTCTCAAATTTTTCTCCTTCGATAGCATCTGCCCCAATGTATTCTTTGCGGCGGTTTCCCAAATCGTCGATCTGATAGCCGAGCCAGATCAAGGAAAACTTATGAGCGCGCATGTAATCTATTGCATTGGAGGCATAAGGAGGGGATGTCACAATCAAATCAACAGTGTGATGAGCGAGCGGAAGCAACTGAGCATCGCCAAAAATCGCCTTTGAAAAAGCGCCTTTTGGTGATGAAAGCAGTATGCCATCTAGATTGTTTCGACAACGCTTTTCAAACTCACCCAACGGCGAGCGCAAATTTTTGGTAAGAATTACCCTGCGATTCTGGCTTACCGGTTCATCAATGATCGTTTTTCCATCGGAATTTATTACCACTTTCGCACGATGGGGCCTGGTGTGTGCAAGGTCTAATGCCAGAGATACACCGCCAGATTTCGTAATGATGATCGCAGAAAAAGCCAACTCGAAAAAGGCGCGTAAATCCGCCTCGGCAACTTCTTGGATGACTTTTACAAGGGCCAGCAATTCAAGTTGACTTTCAAACGCAAACCAATAATCTATAAATTCGTGAGACTTTGCATCCCATTTATCGTTTAACTCTCTCGACAAAGTCGTTCGCTCATTCTGAACCAACCAACGTGCCTTACTGAGAATTTGTTGGATACTATCCTCTATTTTCTCCACAGATTGAGGAGTTAATTTGGTATTGGCAATCTTTATTGCCAATGGATCAATATCAAAACCAATACCGTTGCGATGCGCCAGAAGAGCTTCAAGGATGGTTGTTCCTGAACCACCCATCGGATCTAAAACAACGTCATTATTCTCGGTCAAGCCATTAATGAATTTCCGAGGCAGTTGTGGAGGAAATTTTGCCGGGAAGGAGTGAAAGTTATGAGATTTGAAATTACTGTTTTCCCCATGAAAATCCAAATCTTCAGAAAGCAACTGGATCAATTTATCGCGATACGATTCTCCAGTTGTCGTAAATTCGACATTAATTCCAAGCGAGAGCTGTTGGGACATTTAATCCTTGTAGGGGTACTTTATGCAAGGATTTTATCATAAGACATATGTTCTGTTCGAAATTGTCTTCTGAACACGCAGAACAATGAATTTTCACCGCTCAATATTCGCATGGCATTCTCTATCTGCTATACCGCTGGCTTCAACCACACGGACGGGAAGAATCGTGCGGCATATACATAACTTTCGAATGTGCCGTCCACGGGGCGATCAGACCAGCGGTTCCAGACCGTATCCATACGTGGGTGACGCTGTGAAAGGTCCATCATGTATTTGGCCACTTCTTCATCGGAAGCTGGCTCGGCAATTGCAATAAACTTCCTGCGCCCCACCTGCGCCGTGACGTTCGGGTTTGCGCTTACATTTTTGTACCAGTCCGTGTTACCGCCCCAACCTGCCGCAATACGGTATCTGTCATTCTCACGATCGTACAAATATTCGAGCGGCGTGTGACGCGCCTTGCCGCTTTTGCGTCCAATGGTGGTCAGGAGGAGAATGTAGTGACCAATCATCCAGCCAAGGCCAAGTTTGTATTGCAGAATGGGGATCTTGAAGAGCCACTTGAAGATCGGACCAACATTATCCTTTGGGACAATCTGCATGATAAGACTTTCGCCCCACGCATACATTATTTCTGTCAGGTTGATCTTTGCCATACGTCCATCCGTCTTCAAGCTGCAATGAGCTTGTAGACCTCCCGCCGCTTCCATCCCGACTCTTCAGCCAGTCTACCTGCCAATTGACTTGGCGGCTCGCCCTCCTCCAATCCCTTGTGAATTGCTGTCATCAACTGCTTATCCGTCCACCGTTCACCGTCCACGGTCTTCTTCCCCTCCACCACCAGCACGAACTCGCCGCGCGGTTCCTGGGCTGTAAAATGCGCACGGACCGATGAGACCGCGCCGCGGAAAATCTCCTCGTGCAGTTTGGTCAGTTCACGCGCCACAGCCATGGGACGGTCGCCGAGCATGGCCAGCAGGTCGTCCAACGAGTCGAGCAGTCGGTGCGGCGTTTCAAAGAAGATGAGTGTGTAGGGCAAGCTGCTGACTTGTCCTACAAAAGCGCGGCGTTCGGAGGATTTGCGCGGCAAATAGCCGAGGTAGAGGAAACTGTCCGTGGGCAGGCCGGATACCGCCAGGGCGGCGATGGGAGCCGAGGGCCCGGGAACAGGCCGAACATCGAAGCCGGAAGCGAGGGCGGCCTTGACCAGTTCGTAGCCGGGATCGTTGATGGCGGGCATGCCTGCATCCGAGACGAGGGCCACATCTCCTTCGACCAGTTTAGCCAGGATTTCGTCCAGTTTGGTTAGTTTGTTATGTTCAAAGTAACTGGTCGTTTTGGTATGAATGTCGAAGTGGGTTAGCAATTTCTGGGTTTGGCGCGTGTCTTCGGCAGCGATCAGGCGAACTTCGCGCAGGATGCGTATGGCGCGTGGGGATAGGTCTTCGAGGTTGCCAATCGGCGTGGCGACAAGATACAGGGTGCCCATGAAGGGGATCAGCCCATTCTTCCGGTAATATAAGCTTCGGTCAATTCCTGTTTGGGCCGGGTAAATATGGTGTTGGTCGGCTGGAACTCCACCAACTCCCCCAGCCAGAACAAGCCGGTATAGTCTGAAACGCGCGCGGCCTGCTGCATGTTGTGGGTCACGATCACGATGGTGTAATCCTTTTTCAATTCCGCGATCAACTCTTCGACGCGCAAAGTTGCAATCGGGTCGAGCGCGGAAGTGGATTCGTCCATCAGGATCACTTCCGGTTGAACGGCTACCACTCGGGCGATGCACAGTCTTTGCTGTTGGCCGAGCGAGAGGCTGAGGGCATGTTCGTTCAACATATCTTTTACCTCATCCCACAACGCAGCCCGGACCAGGCTGTGTTCCACAGTCTCGTCCAGTTGCCTTTTGTTATTCACCGTACCCATCACGCGCGGTCCGAAGGCTACGTTGTCATAGATGGATTGCGGGAAAGGATTGGGTTTTTGAAAGACCATCCCCACGCGCTGGCGCAGGGAAACAACATCCATATCTTCGCCGTAGATATCCCTGCCGTCGAGCAAAATCTCCCCTTCGACGCGCGTCCCTACGATAGTATCGTTCATCCGGTTCAAACAGCGCAGGAAGGTGGACTTGCCGCAGCCCGAAGGCCCGATCAGTGCGGTGACTTTGCGCGGCTCGATCTCAAGGCTGATATTGGACAGTGCCCGGGAAGTGCCATAGTAAAAATTCAGCGTGTTGACGGAAAAGGCAGACTCGATCATGGGTTGATTCTATCATCGTTAAGATATAATCAAACTGATGAAATCCTCGGCGCGTCTGGTCGGACTTCTGCTTGTGCTGTCCCTCTTTGGCGCTTCCTGTTCCCAGGACGCCGCCGCCCAAACATCCCCCCAAACATCAACTGCATACATCGAAAACAAAGGCTCCGATACGATTGTTAATCTGGCCCTGGCATGGGCCGAACAATACCAATTGGATCATCCGGACATCCGTATCTCGGTAACAGGCGGCGGGTCCGGGACGGGAATCGCGGCCCTGCTCAATGGTACCGTGGACCTTGCCAATGCCTCCCGCCAGATCTCACCGGAAGAAATGAGCACAGCCAAATCCAAAGGGATCAACCCGGTGGAGTTCGTCATTGCACGCGATGCCATTGCGGTGATCGTCAACCCTGGGAATCCGGTATCAAAATTAACCCTGCAGCAGATCTCCGATATCTATAGCGGCAAGATCAATAACTGGAAGGAAGTGGGCGGGGACAACCGGCCCATTGTGCGGCTTTCGCGCGAGACCAACTCGGGCACGCACGTCTACTTCCTTGAGACGGTACTGCGCCTCGGGCAGAAGGATAACAAGACTCTCTTTTCGATGGACACCCTGCTTCTGCCCTCCTCGGAGGGGATTGTCGCCGAAGTGCGCCAGAACCCGAACGCAATTGGCTATGACGGGCTGGGGTACGTTCCCAAAGACCTGAAGATGATCGCCATCGCCAAGGATATCAGCGGCCCGTATGTGCTGCCTTCCGTTGACACGGTGAACAACAGTACCTATCCGATTGCACGCGACCTTTACATGTATACCGCTGGTGAACCAACCGGCGCGGTGAAGATTTATCTCGATTGGATCCTCTCATCACAGGCGCAGGAGATCGTGACAAAATTGGGCTTTGTGCCGATCAAGTAACCTTACCTCACCCCCGCCCCTCTCCTTCAGGAGAGGGGGGAGTAGTCAATGGAAAAAACTCTCAACTGGCGTGAATTTGTTATTACCCGGCTGGTGAAAGCCTCGGGGTATTCGGCAATTGTTTTTGTTGCCCTGATTTTCTTCTTCCTCTTACGCGAAGGCTTGCCGACCCTGGTCGAGGTCCCGCTTTCCACGCTCTTTAGTGTGCGTTGGTATCCGATTGAAGGTTATTTCGGCATCCTGCCGCTCCTGATAGGCTCATTCATTGTTACCGTCGGCGCCGCCTTGATCGCCATCCCGTTTGGCATCGGGACCGCGGTATATATTTCCGAGATTGCCCCACGCTGGATGCGTGAAATCCTCAAACCGTTGGTGGAACTTCTGGGTGGATTGCCTTCGGTCGTGCTTGGCTTTCTAGGCATCCTGATCCTTTCCCCGTTCCTGCGCTCTGCACTGAACCTGCCGACCGGCCTGACCGCTCTGGCTGGTTCCCTGCTCCTGGGAGGTATCGCCGTGCCGACCGTTGTCTCCATCGCCGAGGATGCCCTCGACGCGGTGCCGCGTTCGTACCGCGAGGGCGCCTGGGCGTTGGGCGCAACCCGCTGGCAGACGATCTGGCGCGTGACGTTGCCCGCCGCCAGTTCCGGCGTGTTGACCGCCGTGATGCTGGGCGTTGGCCGCGCCATCGGCGAGACCATGACCGTGATGATGGTGACCGGCAACGCGCCAGTGTTGGCCCTGGCTCCCGGCAGCCTCTTCTCCCCGGTCCGCACCATGACCGCCACCATCGCGGCGGAAATGGGCGAAGTCGCCAACGGGAGCGTCCATTATCATACGCTCTTCTTCATTGGCATGGTTTTGTTCATCATCTCTCTGCTCGTCAATGTGGCGGCCTCCTCTGTTGTCTTTCGGGCCAGGCAACGCGCGGAAAGGGTGCTGTCCTGATGAAGCGCACTTCGCTCCTCAGCCGCACGCTGGCCGAACGACTGGGTTTCTCTCTGCTGACCCTGATCGCGATTGGCACAGTGGTTCCCATCATTGCGGTGGTGGCCTATATCCTTGTGCAAGGCGGCCCGGCCATTTCATGGGAATTCCTGGCAGGTTTCCCGCGCGATGGGATGCGGGCAGGCGGCATCCTGCCAGCCATCGTGGGCACTTTCTATCTGACATTAGGCGCCGCGGTTTTCTCGGTTCCTCTTGGGATCGCAGCAGCCATTTACCTGTCCGAATACGCGCCGGATAATTCCTGGACGCGTTTGATCCGCATCGCTATCATCAACCTGTCGGGTATCCCCTCGGTGGTCTATGGATTGTTCGGGTTGGGACTGTTCGTGCTCTTCCTGAAATTCGGCACCAGTATCCTGGCTGCCTCGTTGACATTGTCCATCATGACCTTGCCGGTCATCATCAGCACCGCCGAGGAAGCCCTGCGGGCTGTGCCGCAATCCTTCCGCACGGTGAGCATTTCGCTGGGCGGCACGCGCTGGCAGACCATTCAACGAATTGTCTTGCCACAGGCTCTCCCCGGCATTTTGACGGGGGTCATCCTTGGCCTCGAGCGCGCCGCAGGAGAGACCGCGCCGATCCTGTTTACTGGTGCAGCCTTCTTCCTGCCGCGCCTGCCTGGTTCTCCGTTCGATGCCACCATGGCCCTGCCATACCACCTTTTTGTGATCTCCACGCAAGTCCCTGACATGCCGATCCGAATCCAATATGGCACAGCCTTGGTGTTGCTGGCCTTCGTGTTGACCATGAACATGATCGCTACCGTCATCCGTTCGCGGGCGCGGGCGCGGCGTCAGTGGTAGCCCCTATGGATAAGATCACTATCGAGAAATTGTCCCTGCAATACGCGGATGGCACCGAGTCACTGCGAGGCGTCAGCCTGGGAATCCCTGAGAAAGCGGTGAGCGTCCTCTTCGGTCCCGCGGGAGGCGGAAAGTCCACCTTATTGCGCTGCCTGAATCGTCTCAACGACCTGACGGAGATAAAGGCCAGCTCAGGCCGCGTCCTGATTGACGGCGAAAATGTGCTCGATCCCCAAACGGATGTGATCGCCCTGCGCCGCAAGGTGGGCATGGTCTTTGCCCGCCCGGTGGTGCTGCCGATGAGTATCCGCCAGAACCTGACCTATGGCTTGGAACTGGCGGGCGAGAGGCGCAAATCACGGCTGGACGAAGCAGTCGAGCGGAGCCTGAGGCTGGCCGCCCTTTGGGAGGAGGTAAAGGACCGCCTCAACGATCCCGCCATTGCCCTCTCCGGCGGGCAGCAGCAGCGTCTCTGCCTGGCGCGTGTGCTGGCGCTCCAGCCAGAGATCATTTTGCTCGATGAACCAACCTCCGGTCTCGACCCGATCTCGACCGGGAAAGTGGAAGCGGCTTTGCAGGAATTGAAAAAGGAATACACCATCGTGCTGGTGCCGCATTCGATCCAGCAAGCTGCCCGCACCGCAGATTATGCCGCCTTTTTCCTGCAAGGGGAACTGGTGGAATATGGGGAAGGGAAAGACATATTCACGACGCCTAAAGAGAAGCGCACCGAAGATTACGTGACCGGACGCTTTGGTTAACCCAAAAAGCCCAATCGTTGATCCCCGTCCATTAACTTGCTCTTAACAAACTTCAATATGCCTCTATGGTATATTGTTAACAAATGCCTGAAACCGTTTTGATCGTTGAAGATGAACTCGCCTTGCGCGAGACGCTGGCCTACAACCTCCACAAGGAAGGCTATATCGTGGAGACGGCTGGCGATGGCCGCGTGGCCCTCGATAAAGCCCGCACTCTCAAACCCGACCTGTTGGTGCTCGACCTCATGCTGCCCGAACTGGATGGCTTCGAGGTCTGCCGCATCCTGCGCAAAGAGATGAGCATGCCCATCCTGATGCTGACTGCCCGGGACGATGAGATTGACCGGGTGGTTGGCCTCGAAGTGGGCGCAGACGATTACCTGACCAAGCCGTTCTCGATGCGCGAACTGATGGCGCGCGTCAAAGCCCAATTGCGCCGTTCGCGTTTCCTGCAGGATGAACTGGAGAAAGTCCGCGGCGCCGAAGCCCCATCCCAGAACGTGTTGACTTTTGGCAACCTGACGATCAACCGCACGCGCCGTGAAGTAACCCTCGACTCCACCCCCCTGCAGCTCAAACCCCAGGAATACCAGTTGCTGCTCTTCTTTGCCGAGCACAGGGGGCAGATGCTTTCACGCGAATTCATCCTCGAGCGCGTTTGGGGCTGGGACTTCATCGGCGACAGCCGCACGGTGGATGTCCACGTACGCTGGCTGCGCCAAAAGATCGAAACGGATGCGGCCAAACCGACGCGCATTGTCACTGTTCGCGGCGGGGGATACCGCTTCGAAGGCTGATCCTTCCAGGAAATCCCGTGACTTCGATCCCTTTGATTCTGGTAGTCATTTTTTTTATTGCCGCCGGGGTGTTCGCCTGGCAGAACTGGCGGTTGCGTCAGACTTTGAATGACTATGCCCGGCGTGTTCGCCGTGCAGCCGAAGGCGATGCGCCTGCATCCGCTTTGCCGACCGATGTGAAAGAATTGGAAGACCTTTCCAATTCCGTCCTGGCGCTGGCTTCCAGTTTCAATTCCCAACTTTCCACGATGGATGCTGAGCGCGCCCGCCTGGCAACCGTCCTCGATCAACTGACCGATGGGGTGTTGATTATTGACACCGATTGCCGGGTCCAGTTTGCGAACCCGGCCGCGGAGCGTCTTTTCGGGGAAGATATGGAAGACCTGGTGGGACGCTCGGTCACCGAGACCCTGCGCTATCATCAACTGGTCCAGGTCTGGCAGCGCGGCCACGAAAGCGGCGAGGTGCAAAGCGAATCCGTTGAACTGCCCACCCGCCGGCAATTCCTGCAACTCTTCGTTATCCCCGACCGTCACACACCCGGCGGCAGCCTGTTGCTCGTCCAGGATCTCACCCGCCTGCGCCGCCTTGAAACCGTGCGCCGCGATTTCGTCAGCAACCTCTCCCATGAATTGCGCACACCGCTGGCATCCCTCAAAGCCCTGACCGAGACCTTGCAGGAAGGTGCGCTGGATGACCCGCCCGCCGCGCGCCACTTCCTGGCCCAGATGCAGACCGAAGTGGATGCCCTGACCCAAATGGCGGCCGAGCTGCTCGAGCTCTCGCGCATCGAATCGGGCCAGATCACGCTGGACCTGAAACCTGTCGCGGCTTTCGATCTGCTTTCGTCTGCAGCCGGGCGGATGCGCCTGCAGGCCGAGCGCGCCGGACTGAATTTGCGGGTTGATTGTCCACCCAACCTGCCGAAGGTCAGCGCGGATGCGATCCGCCTGGAGCAGGTGCTGGTTAACCTGATCCACAACGCGGTCAAGTTCACGCGGCCGGGAGGGGAAATCTTCCTTATAGCGGAACCAACTGAAAGGGCGGTGCGATTCGCCGTGCGGGATACGGGCACTGGCATCCCGGCGGATGATCTGCCGCGTATCTTCGAGCGCTTCTATAAATCGGACCGTTCGCGTTCAGGCGGCGGCACGGGGCTGGGTCTCTCGATTGCGCGCCATATCGTCGAGGCGCACGGCGGCAGGATCTGGGCAGAAAGCCGCGAGGGGGAAGGCAGTACGTTTTTCTTTACGCTTCCCCTCTCGTAATTTTTTACCAACTGTTAACTTCCTGTTAGGCCACTTTTAAGGCGGATTGGTTATTATTGGGCGGTAAGGAGTAACAAGATGTCTGTAACAGTTTTTCTGGTCATTGCTTTTCTCGCGATGCTGGCAGTCAGCGGCATTGACGTGCGCCAGAAGCGACGGAAATTCCTGAACGGGCAAAATAAAGAGCATGAGCAAACATATCCTCGTTACGAATGACGATGGCGTTCTGGCGCCCGGCTTACTGGCGCTGGCGCAGGAAATGCGCAAGCTGGGCAAGGTAAGCATCCTGGCGCCGGATCGCAATTGGTCTGGCAGCGGTCACGTCAAAACTCTCGACCGCGCCCTGCGAGTGCGTGAGTTCCGTCTGGCAGACGGCGCCCAGGCTTTCGCCAGCGACGGCGCTCCTTCTGATTGTGTGGCGTTGGCAACATTGGGTTATTTTAAAGAACCGATTGACCTGGTTGTCTCGGGCATTAACGTGGGAGCCAATCTCGGCCATGATGTGACGTATTCCGGTACGGTCACGGCGGCCATGGAAGCGGTGATCGCAGGCGTGCCCGGCATCGCGGTCTCGTTGGAGACGGTGGAAGGTTTTGTGGGCGGGATTGATTACAGTCCGGCGGCGCATGTTGCCGGCAAGGTTGTCCGCCAGGTGATCGAGAACGGGTTGCAGCACGAGATCCTGCTGAACGTCAACGTGCCTCTCCTGTCAGAAGACAAGATACGCGGCATCGTCGTGACACGTCAGGGGATGCGGGTGTATCACAGCCGCCTCGACGAGCGGGTGGACCCGCGCAACCGCCCCTATTACTGGATTGGCGGTGACGCGCCGACAGGCGTCCCGGAGCGCGGTTCCGATGTGGGCGCGCTGGCCGAAGGCTTTGTCTCGGTCACGCCCCTGCAATTGGACCTGACCGCATACCGCGCCCTGACCGACTTGAATACCTGGCAGTGGGACGAAGCCCCTGCAGAGCCGAGCTTCCTTGAAATAAATCAAAAAACACCCAGCAAATAGCTATACGGTTTCTCCTCCTCCTTTGCTTGTCTCCTGCGGGAGACGACTGTCCGCCATGGGCCTGGTGGACAGTTTGTTTAAGCGTGGGTTCGCCGCACGACTCTTAACCAAATGTTAACAAATTCTTCTCTTGTCCTTAAAAGCGGGTTGTTATCATCGCCATATAAAATATAAGGAGAAAAAGAAATGACCCGTTCTGTTCGTCCAATTTTGTTCGTACTGGTTGCCTTGAGCTTTGCGCTGGCGGCCTGCGGCACCCCCGCCACACCGGCCGCGACCAGCATGCCCGCAACCCAAGCCCCGGCGATGACCGAAGCTCCCACTGCGGTTCCATCCCCGACGCCTCTTGCTCCAGGCTCCGTTACACTCAATGGCTCAGGAAGTACTTTCCAGGCGCCCGCTGAGAGCGAATATGCGTACGCTTTCCCATATATTGATCCCGCGGTGGTCATTAACTACCAACCCACAGGTTCGGGCGCTGGCAAGAAAGCCATTATTGATGGCACCGTTGATTTCGCTGGTTCCGATGCGGTCCTTACTGCTGACGAAACGACGGCTGGCAAGGATCTGCAAATATATCCGTTCCTGGCCGGTGCGACAGTGCTGACCTATAACATCCCCGAACTCGACCCCAAAGGTCCCGCCCTCATCCTGGATGGCAAGACTTTGGTCGGTATTTACAATGCGACCATCACAAAATGGAATGATCCGGCCATTGTTGCCCTCAACCCGCAGCTCGCTTCCTCACTTCCTGCAAAGCAGATCACTGTAGCACATCGCTCTGATGGCTCAGGTACAACCGAAATCTTTACCAACGCGCTGACCTCCTTCAGCAGTGATTGGACCGCCGGTCATGGCACGACCATCAACTGGCCCGCCGATAAGGCCGGTAACGGAGTCGGCGGCAACGGCAACCAGGGTGTGACTGCTGCGGTTCAGAACACACCTTACGCCATTGGTTATGTCGAATACGCCTACGCGGTCTCGAACAAGCTGCCCTTTGCACAGATGGTCAACAAGGCCGGCAAGATCGTCACCGCCACTCCTGACAGCACCAAGGCCGCCATGACTGACTTTGCCAATGCCTTCACGCCACAATTGACCGCCGTCATCGTCAACCCGCCAGGCGATGGTTCCTGGCCAATCGTTGGCTATACTTACATCATCATTCACCAGACCAGTATGACCGACTGCGTTAAGGCATCGAAACTTGTGGAATACATCCATTGGATTTTGACCGACTCGGGCGCTAGGCAACGCGCCACTGCCCTTGGCTTCGTTCCGTTGCCTGATGCTGTTCAGCAACTGGTGCTTGCCAAGCTCGGCGAAGTGACCTGCAATGGCCAACCGGTCATGACTCCCTAGAGCTGAAATTTTCCCCTAGTCCCAGGAGGGCCCCTCTAAGTTATAAATTAGGGGGCCCTCCATTTGACTTTGTAACTATGGCAAGCCAAGGAATTTTTTTCATCGTGTGGGACTACACAATGGGCGAAATTGCTTGTGCTTGTCAGAAACTCCAAAAGGGTCTGACATGAAAACGATTTCCGTTCCATATAAAAACCATTGGCTGGCGCGGTTGCAGCGGATAACCCACCACGGAGATATTCCGTGGTCGGGGTTGATTATCCTGACATCCCTGCTTGTCCTTGCACTGGTTTTAGCTATCGGTTGGATGTTATGGCAGCAGTCTGCTGACGCGCGTGCCCAACTTGGCTGGGCTTTCATCCTTCCCACTTCAAATGCAACCTGGGATCCGATATCGGGTGTCTTCCAATCCTGGGCCTTTATTTACGGCACTCTGATCACATCACTGTTTGCGATCATTTTGGCGATTCCCATCAGTGTAGGGATAGCAGTTTTCCTGGCTGAATTGTGTCCTGAGTCATTGCGCCTGCCGCTCAACTGGATGATCGAATTGCTGGCCGCCATTCCGAGCGTGGTATATGGTCTGTGGGGCATCTTCGTTTTTCTTCCCCGGGTTGTCGTTCCGGTCGGTGAAGCATTGTTTGCGGTTTTTGGGCAGGTACCTTTACTCAATAGTATCTTCACCGGGCCGATCCCCCTGAGCGGTTCGTCGCGCCTCGCAGCTGCCATGATCCTGACCATCATGATTATCCCCACCATCACGGCGATCACTCGTGATGTATTGCTGGCAATTCCTAATAGTCAACGTGAGGCCGCCATGGGCCTGGGATCGACGCGCTGGGAGATGATCTGGCAGGTATTGTTGCCTTATGGCCTGTCTGGTATTCTCGGCGCCGTCATTCTTGGATTGGGCCGCGCGCTTGGTGAAACGATGGCTGTGACCATGGTCATAGGCAATTCGCTTGAAGCAACCAACTCGCTGCTTAAACCAGGTTCCACCATGGCCAGCCTGCTTGCCAACCAATTTAAAGAGGCGGTTTCGCAGCTTCACACAGATGCCATGATCGAGATTGGCCTGACGCTATTTGTCATCACACTGATCCTGAATGTGACCGCTCGTTTTCTCGTCTGGCAGGTAGCGCGGCGCACGCCGCAGGAGGCGCGGGCATGACCCGTTTTCAGGAACTCATCGCCAGGAATCAAGCGGCGCATTTGCAGCGCCGCCGCATTGTGAACACTGTGATGCTGTCCATCACCGGTCTGCTGACGTTGATCGCCCTCATCCCGTTGCTTTGGATCGTTGGTTACGTCATCTATCGCGGCGGGCCGACCATCAACCTGGATTTTTTCACACAATTGTCGCGCCCGTTGGGCATGTCTGGCGGCGGTGTTTTGTTTTCCATTGAAGGCACTATTGTTATTACGATCCTGTCATGTTTGTTTGCCGTCCCGCCCGGCGTACTGGCGGCTTTCTATGCGGCGCGCAACCCAAATACCCCATTGGGAGTGGCGCTGCGTTTTGGCACAGACGTACTCGCAGGTATTCCCTCCATTGTGCTGGGTCTTTTTGTCTATGTCTTACTGGTTGTGCCCACGAAACATTATTCTGCCCTGGCTGGCGGACTGGCCCTGGCGATCTTGATGCTGCCGACAATTATCCGCACCACGGAGGAGATGCTAAAGCTGGTGCCGCATACATTGCGCGAAGGCTCGCTCGGACTGGGCGCGCCCGAATGGAAAACTTCGTTGAGCGTTGTGTTCCCCGCGGCCCTGAATGGGATTATTACCGGCTTCCTTTTGGCAATTGCCCGCGCGGTGGGCGAGACAGCGCCTCTGTTGTTTACGGCTTTGGGCAACGAACATTATGATGTCGGATTGATTGTCCGAGGTGGAATTCAAACTCATCAGAGTCTGTTCGCGATCATCGGACGCATCATCAACCAGCCGGTTGATTCGCTTCCGCTGACCCTGTGGAAGTACGCACAGCAGCCCTACCCCGAACGGATCGACCAGGCCTGGGGGGTGGCGCTGGTGTTAATGATCCTGGTCTTGCTCCTGAATATTATTGCCCGCCTGTGGATCGAAATCCGCTCGCGGCGTTTGCGAGGTTAGTCATGGCGATAAATATTGCCCCCCTTCGACCAACCGATACCGTCCCGGTGGCCGAAGCCAAAGCTGAAGTCAAGAACCTGTCGGTTCATTACAGTAAATTCCGTGCGTTGACGGGTATTAATCTGCCGGTGTACGCCAGTAAAATCACAGCCATCATTGGGCCTTCCGGCTGCGGCAAGTCCACACTGCTGCGTTCATTCAACCGTATGAATGATCTAACCGCAAGCGCGCACATGGAAGGCGAAATCCTGCTCGATGGTCAGAATATTCTCGGAAACGGCGTGGATGTGGTGGATATCCGCCGCCGGGTCGGGATGGTCTTCCAGCGCCCAAACCCGTTCCCCAAATCCATTTACGACAATGTTGCGTATGGACCGCGGCTATATGGCATCCGCCGCAAAAGCGACCTGGATGAAATCGTTGAACGCAGCCTGCATCGCGCGGCGTTGTGGGATGAAGTGAAGGACAAACTTCACCAATCCGGCATGGCAATCTCAGGCGGCCAGCAGCAGCGTTTGTGCATTGCCCGCGCCCTGGCTGTCGAGCCGGAGGTCATTCTGATGGATGAACCAGCCTCGGCGCTCGACCCGATTTCCACGCTAAAGATCGAAGACCTGATGCGCGAAATCGTCAAGGACTACACCATCATCATCGTGACCCACAACATGCAGCAGGCGGCCCGCGTTTCGGACTACACTGCCATGATGATGATTGACGACAACCGTTCCGGGCGGATGATCGAATTCGACCGCACACAGACGATCTTCACCAATCCGCGCGACAAACGCACCGAAGATTATGTAACTGGACGTTTCGGTTAGCGTATAATTACTTTAAGGCCATGATGAAAAGAGGTGCTTATGTTGCGGAAGAATTTTGAGACAGAACTACAGCAATTAAAAGATAACGTGCTGGTATTGGGCAGCATGGTTGAACAGTCCATCCTTGATTCGGTTCAGGCGCTCAAGAAGCGAGATCTTGAAGCTGCCAGGCGAATTCTGGAAGCCGACCGCGATATTAACAAGAAGCGTTTTGATATCGAGAACGAGCTGATGATCCTGATCGCCACCCAGCAACCCATGGCGCACGACCTGCGCCTGTTGGCCTCCACCATGGAGATCATCAGTGAATTGGAGCGCATGGGAGATTACGCCAAAGGGATTGCGAACATCAATATCCGCATGGGGGATGCTCCATTGCTCAAACCATTGATTGACATCCCTCGCATGGCGCAGAAGGACGTGGATATGCTTCACCGCGCCCTGACGGCTTTCGTCAACGAAGATGTGGAGGCTGCCCGCGCCATCCCGGTTGAAGACGATGAAGTGGACGCGTTATACAACCAGGTTTATCGAGAGCTGATGACTTTCGTTATCCAAGATCCAAAGGCAATCGAGCGCGCCAACTGGTTGTTGTGGGTGGCTCACAATCTCGAACGTGTGGCCGACCGCGTGACCAATATTTGCGAACGCACAATCTTTATCGCCACCGGTGAGATGGCCGAAATCCAGACGACCAGCGATGAATTCTGGAAGAATCAAAAGAAGTGACCTGCACGGTTCTTTTCCTCTGCACGGGCAATTCCTGCCGCTCACAGATGGCCGAAGCGATTGTCAATGCCCGCTACCCTGAGTGGCGGGCGCTTTCGGCAGGCACGAAACCCGCAGGTTATGTCCACCCACTGGCAATCGAGGTGTTGGCTGAGATTGGCATCTCACACAACGGCGTGTCCAAAACAATTGACAAACTGCCCAGGCGCGATTTCGACCTGGTCGTGACCGTCTGCGACTCAGCCGCGGAGGAGTGCCCGGTCTGGCCCGGGCGGGCGGGGAAACGCGTCCACCACAGTTTTGCAGATCCGGCCAAGGCGCAGGGAACGCCGGATGAACGGAAACAGATGTTTCGTCAGGTAAGAGACGAGATGCTAAAAATTATTCCTGAATTGCTCATCCACTAGATCAACCGGTCCCCTCCCTCCACCGAATCGACCCGATAATGGCAGCCGCGGCTCTGCCTGTTATGCTGCGCGGACTGTGCCACGATCAGCGCGGCTTCGACCGCGTTGCGCAGGCCGATGAGACCGTCGCTGAGTTTGGTGGTGCGGTAGAACGTCTCGATCTCGTTTTGCAGGTGACGCAACTCGCGGATGGCGCGCGAGAGACGGTCGCCGCTGCGGACGAGTCCCACGTAGTGCCACATGATGTTTTGGATGGTCTGCATGTCACCCTGGATCAGCGCGGGGTCGCGGTCGTCGGTCAGGCCGCTTTCGTCCCACGCGGGGACATCTTCCCCCCCTCGCCCGTATTCGGGAGAGGGGGCAGGGGGGTGAGGGCGAGCAGCGATATTCTCCGCCGCGCGCTCGCCCCACACCAGCCCCTCCAACAGCGATGTGGACGCTAGTCGGTTCGCGCCGTGCAGTCCCGTACAAGAGACCTCGCCCACCGCGTACAAATTCGCGATGTTCGACTGCCCCCACTCGTCCACCTGCACGCCGCCGCAGAAATAATGCGCGGCAGGCACCACGGGGATCGGCTCGCGCGTGATGTCAATGCCCGCCTTGAGACAGGTGGCGTAAATGTTCGGGAATCGTTCGCGCAGCGCCGCGGCGTCCATGTGCGAAGCGATGTCGAGCAACACGTACGTGTACGCGTGCTCGGTCATTTCCTGATGGATGGCGCGCGCCACCACGTCGCGCGGCGCGAGATCCTTCCACTCGGGCGCGTACTTTTCCATAAACGGTTTTCCATCGGGTGTGAGCAGAATCCCGCCCTCGCCGCGCACCGCCTCGCTGATCAAGAATCCCTCCGCGCCAGGCACGGCCAACGCGGTCGGGTGGAACTGGACGTACTCCGCGTTGATGATGCGCGCGCCCGCCCGCGACGCCATCGCCAGCCCGTCGCCGCGCGCGCCCACGGGGTTGGTGGTGTTTCGGTAAATGCGACCAATCCCGCCCGTCGCGAGGACCGTCACGCCCGCCAGCGTTCGGTGCACCGCGCCCTTGTTGCGGTCGAACACGTACGCGCCGTGACAGGTGATCGGCTTGTACGTGTCGAGCGGGTTGCGCGAGTGGTGCGGGTACGTGATCAGGTCAACGGCGGTGGCGTTGGTGAACCACTGGATGTTCGGCTTCGACTTCAACTGTGCGATGAGCGCGCGTGCGATGGCGCTTCCAGTTCCGTCACCTACATGCAGGATTCGACGACGCGAGTGAGCGGCCTCCTGACCCCATTCGTAGTTCTCGCCCTCGCCTCTGTCGAACGGGACGCGGGCCGCGGCAATCAGAATTTTTTCCAGCAACGGAGGTCCCTCC
>JAKANW010000489.1 GCA_021823555.1 Chloroflexota bacterium | reverse complement strand
GAGATCATCCAGAACGTGTACGATAGCCTCATTTTCTATGATGGCGAGAACACCGACAAATTCGTCCCGCAACTGGCTTCTGAGATGCCGACTGTCTCTGCTGACGGCACCGTCTACACCTTCAAGATCCGCCCCGGCGTGAAATTCCATGAAGGCCAAGACCTGACCGCCTCGGACGTCGCCTACTCCTTCCAGCGCGGCCTCCTGCAGGGTGGATATTCCTCCCCGCAGTGGTTGCTCTCCGAGCCGTTCTTCGGTGTTGGCAACGACGACATCACCATGATCGTTGATGGCGGCGCTTCCGCGGACAACCGCGACTCCCTCATCGCCAACGATCCCGCTGTCCTGAAAGCCGCCTGCGACAAGGTCCAGGCCGCGATCGTGGCCGACGATGCCGCTGGCACCGTCACCATGACCCTCGCCCAGCCGTGGGGCCCGTTCCTCGCCACCATCGCCCAGTCCTGGGGCTCTGTCATGAGCAAATCCTGGGTCGTGGAAAAGGGTGGTTGGGATGGCTCTTGCGACACCTGGCAGAATTTCTATGGCATGACCTCCGCCGATGACCCGTTCAGCACCATCGCCAACGGTACCGGCCCCTTCAAGCTTGAGAAGTTCGCCAACGGCGAAGAGATCATCCTGGCCCGCAATGACGCCTACTGGAAAGAACCCGCCAAACTCGAGCGTGTCATCCTCAAGCAGGTTCCCGAATGGGGCACCCGCTTCTCCATGATGCAGGCCGGTGACGCCGATGTCGCGACCGTTCCTTCCGCCAACCGCTCCCAGATGGATGAGCTCGTCGGCGAAAAGTGCGTGTTCAGCATCGACACCAATGCCTACACCTGCGAAATCGTGGACGAGGCCAAGCCGTTCCGTGTTCGCCTCGGCCGCCCGACCATCAGCCAGGATGTGATTCTCTTCAACTGGAACATCTCTACCTCTGCCGAAAGCCCGAACCCCTACATTGGTTCCGGCAAACTCGATGGCAATGGCGTTCCCGCTGACTTCTTCAGCGACGTTCACGTCCGCAAGGGCTTTGCCTATTGCTTCGACTGGGACACCTTCATCGCCGACGTGTACAAGGGCGAGGCCGTTCAATCCTTCCAACTGCCTCTGCCTGGCATGCCCGGCTACTTCGCGGACACCCCCCACTACACCCTCGACCTCGAGAAGGCCGCCGCGGAATTCAAACTGGCCGACGTTGACAAAGACGGCATTCCGGCTGGCGACGATCCCGAAGGCGACATTTGGACCAGCGGTTTCCGCGTCCAGATGGCCTACAACCAGGGCAACCCCACCCGCCAGACGACTGCCGAAATTCTGGCTGGTAACCTCTCCAAGGTCAATGAACTGTTCATCGTCGAGACCCTCGGTCTGCCGTGGCCTGCTTACCTGCGCTCACAGCGCGCCAAGCAGATTCCTCTGATGACCGGTGGCTGGCTCGAAGACATCCACGACCCGCACAACTGGTACCAGCCGTACACCACTGGCACGTACGGTGGCCGCCAGTCCCTGCCCGATGATGTCAAGGCCCAGTTCAAGGCCATTCTCGACCGCGGCGTTTCCGAGATCGATCCCGCCAAGCGCGCCGAGATCTACAAGGAAGCCAACCAGTTGTACTACGATCTGGCTGTTGGCGTTCCGCTGGTTCTGCCCACCGGCCACGGCTTCTCACAGCGTTGGGTGATGGGACAGGTCCTGAACCCGATCTTCCCCGGCTTCTACTACTACACCATGTACAAAGAGTAAGTCGGTCGTAAGATTTGCACTTCCTCCGGGGGCCTGGCAACAGGCCCCCGGAATCCCACAAAATTCCGATTTGCAGAGTGAACGTGAGCAACAGTTCCTTTTCGCTCTGGAAGACAGAATTCAAGTCCTCAGGAAAAGAGGTTGTTTAAATGGTCAATTACATCATCCGTCGTCTTCTGCTGGTGCCTGTCCTGCTGTTTGGCGTGACGGTCCTCATCTTTGTCATGATGAGTTTCCTGCAACCAGTGGAACGGCTGGCCTTGTACATGAAGGATTTTCCAAAGAATGATAAGGCGATTCCAGCCCTGATCAACAAATATGACCTGAATAAGCCTTTCTATGTGCAATATTGGAACTGGCTGGTGGGCAAAGTTGATAAAGCCACGGGCGTCCGCTCGGGCGGAATCATCTTCGGCGATTTTGGCTATTCACGCTCCCAGTCCCAGCCGGTGGCAGACCTGATCAAGCGCCGCTTCCCTGCCACGCTCGACCTGACCATTTGGGCGGTGGCGCCGGTCATCCTGGTAGGAATCTGGATGGGGGTGCAGGCGGCGGTCCACCATAACGGTTTTATCGACCAGGCCGCGCGCGTCTTCAGCATCGTCGGTACCTCCTTCCCCACCTTTGTGATCGGCCTGTTGCTTTTGATGATCTTTTACGCCAACCTGCATTGGTTTTCCCCGGGACGCCTGTCCGATGATTTCAATCGCGTGATAGAGACGGGTTCCTTCCATAGTTATACCAGCCTGCTCACGTGGGACGCGTTGCTTAATGGGCGCTTCGATATTTTTCTGGATGCCCTGCGCCACATGATTCTGCCCATCCTCACGCTGTCTTACATTAGTTGGGCCACTTTCCTGCGCATCACGCGCGGTTCCATGCTCGAAACGTTGCGCATGGAATACGTCACCACGGCACGTGCCAAGGGCTTGCCAGAACATGACGTTATCCACAAACACGCCAAACCCAATGCCATGCTCCCCGTGGTAACGTTGGCAGGTTTTAGCATTGTCGGCCTGTTGGGTGGAGCCGTCATCACGGAGACTGTTTTCAACTATCCCGGCATCGGTTCGGCCTCTGTGCGCGCCGCCACCAGCCTGGACGTGGTCGCTGTGCTTGGTTTTGCCCTGTTCACTGGCTTGATTCTGATCATGGCGGCCCTGGTGATTGATATTCTTTACGCTCTGGTAGACCCGCGCGTCCGTCTTTCATAAGAGGAAACGTCATGACACAAACTGTCCCCTCCGGCGATAATTCTCTGCTCCGCGATACCATCTCTGTACGGAAGATCGGGCGTCTCGAACGTTTCCTCGGCCCGGAGAACTACCGCATCCTGGTCGGCATGATGAAAACGCCAGCCTCGATTGCCGGTTTCTTTCTCGTGCTGATGTTCGTTTTGATTGCCGTCTTCGCACCGCAAATCATTCCCCCCGTGGGAAAAGACCCCTACGCCATTCCGCGCGACGGCTACAAATCTGACCCGCAACCGATGGGAACCGAATGGAAACGTAACGTCCCCGAAGTCCCCTTCTGGTACAAGGCAGTGACCGGTAAAGACCAATGGGTGCATCTGTTTGGCACATCCGAAGGCCAGTACGACATCTTCTATGGCATCATCTGGGGAACCCGCACGGCCTTCTATGCCAGCTTGGTAGTCACCTTGTCCACTCTGCTGATTGGCGTTATCTACGGTTCCATCTCCGCCTATTATGGTGGCGCGGTGGACATGCTCATGATGCGTATTGTAGATGTGCTTTCCATTCTACCCGGCACCCTGGCCGCTCTCATCCTTGCCGCCATCCTGACGCCTCTAATCGGAAAAAGTACCGTCCCGGTCATGGTCGCCCTGATCGTCTTTGGCTGGATGGGCTATTCCCGCTTCATCCGCGCCGATATCCTCTCGGTGCGCGAGCGCGATTATGTGCTGGCCGCCCGCGTTGTTGGTGTGAAAGACAGTCGCATCCTCTTCACGCACATCCTGCCCAACGCCATCTTCCCCACTCTTATTCTTGCCTC
>JAKANW010000010.1 GCA_021823555.1 Chloroflexota bacterium | reverse complement strand
CAATACAAACCCGCCGAATATCAAAAGATAGCCATAGATCGAAAAAATGTAAACTGTCCAGGTGAAGTCATATTCAAGCTCTTCGAACACAGGCTCTGGTTGTAAGTGTGGATTCAAGTAGATCAAATGCTGGTAGGGATCCGTGAACACCATCATTATGAATAAGAACGGCAGGATAGACAGGATCCCCCAGAAGAGTTTCGGGTGAAGGATTTTATATTCTGTATACTGGATTATGAAATAAGGGATTGCCAGGAGGAATGCTGTCACCGCCACCCATTGAAATTTATCCCAGAATAACTTGCCTTCCAGATTTGGGCTGAAAAGCTCCAGGATGAAGCCAAACGTCCATAAGGTCTGAGCAGTAATGAGCAGCGCGTACGAGCTTGCTCCCTGTACCTGGCGATGTCTCCAGGCGTATACTGCAATTCCCGTGGAGAATCCAAGGGAGAACAAATATGGCAGGAGATAGAGGATTTCAGCGCGGCTCATTCCACCTGCTTTCTCTGACTTGTTCCTTGATGCAGCGTCACTAACAATGCTGGGGCGTGGATAGACTATGATGATTATACAGCAGAGACAGCTTGGCAAGCCGTCTCCTTAACCTCACTGTCCACTAAATCTCGCCTCTTTCAACCAAGCGCATAAACACATCCACGATATACGGATCGAAATATTTTCCAGATTGGCTTTTGAGATAGTCAATTGCCTCCTGCCTCGTCCAGCCTTTGTTATAGGAGCGGTCGGACTGCACTGCGTCCCAGACATCCACCACGGTAAAGATGCGGGCTGCGATCGGGATTTGCCGTTCTTTCAGGCCGCGCGGGTAGCCGCTCCCGTCCCATTTCTCATGATGACAATATGGGATTTCCAGCGTTTTGCGCAGGAAGGGGATGCGTTCGAGAAGTTGGTAGGCAATCTCAGGATGGCGCTGGATGATTTGCCGCTCCTCCTCGGTCAGCCTGCCTTCCTTGCGCAGGATCTCATCCGGGATGGCCATCTTGCCGATATCGTGCAGGATGGCGCCGCGCCGGATGTGGATGAGTTCCTCCTCGGGGATCTCCAGCGCTCGCGCCACCTTTAGGGTGGTTTCCGTTACCCTGCGCGAGTGCCCCTCCGTTTCCTTGTCCCGCAATTCCAGCGCCCCGGCCCAGCCTTCCAGGGTGGTATCGTAGGCTTCGGCAAGTTCCTTTGTGCGGGCATTCACGCGCTGTTCCAATATCTGGTTCAAATTACGCAGGTCGTTTTCCAACCCTTTCATGGCTGTGATGTCGTGGCAGACATACACCCGGCCAGTGATCTGCCTGTCCTGGTCATATAAAGGCCAGACGCTCATTTCGTAACAAACGCTCTTTTTCTCGATTTGGAATTTCGCCTCCACTCGCGCGTAGGAGACATCGGTATATATCTTGATCGGAATGGAGAAATCGGCAAAGATTTCCTTGGCAGATCTGCCGATCACATGCTCGGACTTGAGACCCAGCAGGTCCAGCATGGCGCGGTTAATGTCAATGATTACGTGTTGCCTGCCCAGGATCACGACCGGGTCCACCATGGCTTCAAAGACCTGGTCACGTCCAACCGGCGTGACACGGAAGATGCGGAACCTGAACAAGCCCCAGGCGACGATGAGGTTCCCAACCGTGCTGGTGATTGGAAACAGATGCTGTTGTGATGCGAGATGTATACCGGCCAGGGTCAGCATGGTCCCCAACAACGGGATGAGAAACCCCACGATGATGGCCGCTACCTGGACTCGATATAGATTGTGGGCGGTCGCAAAGCGCCTCCACAGGAGTCCGATCCCCCAGGCTGCAACGAGATAACCATAAAAAGCGTAAGCAAACAGGATGGGCGGGTACGTATACTCAAGGTTTGTGAAGGGGGAAGCTGAGACAAGGCGTGGATTCAGATAGAACCAGTGGTGGAGGCTATCCGTTGCCAGCAGGCATAAAAATATCCCCGGCGCGATCATGGAAAGCAAAAAGATTAGCCTGGGATGTCCCAGTTTGTATTCCGTATATTTCACGGCAAAGACCGGAAATGCCAGAATGATGATGGCGGATGCCAGCAACTGGATGTCTTCCAGGAAGATCTTTGTTCCAATGTCCCTGTACGCCAATTGAAGTATGAATCCAACGAGCCATAGGCTCAGGCCGGATAGATACCAGGCGTAGGCCAAGACTCCCCTGACGCGGTAATGGCTCCAGGCATAAATCAAGACTCCCAGCGATAACATCAGGGAGCCTAGATAAGGGAGTAGATAAAGGAATTCCAAGCGGCTCATCAAGCTTGTTTCGCGCGCAATATTCTCCAAACCTTTTCCGGCGTGATGGGATTATCGTCCACATTCACACCTACTGCATCCAACACAGCATTTCCAACGGCCGGCGCGACCCCGTCCATCGGGATCTCCGCCACAGCCTTGACCCCGAACGGGTGCGTCGGCTCGAAGGTTTCAACGAAAATGGTTTCCAGTTCGGGCATCTCGTTCGCGCGGAAAATGTGATAATGATCGAAGTCGCGTTCGATGGCGCGGCCCATTTCGTCGTAGCGCATCTCCTCGCAGACCGCGTAACCGAGGGCCTGCGTCATCCCGCCTTCGATCTGGCCGGAAGCCGTCAGTGGGTTGACGATGACGCCCGAATCGACCGCCATCACGAGTTTGTCCACCGTTACCTGGCCCGTCTCCGTATCCACAGAGACCTCGGCAAACTGCGCCGCGAACGGCGGCGGCGAGGACGGCGAAACATAGGAGGCCACGCCCATGATCTGTTCCTGTTCGTTCTTGTGGAGCGAGTCGAGGGCGATCTCGGCCAGGGAAACGCTTCTGCTGTCTGGCGCGATTGCTTTGCGATCCGATAATCGAATATTCGAATATTCGGATTCCGAAAGTCCCAGCATCTTGGCGGCGCGGATTTTGATCCGCTCGGCGGCTATCTGCGCGGCTTTGGTGGCTGCCGTGCCGGAAATATAGGTCGTGGATGATGCGTACGCGCCCTTGTCAAAAGGTGTGAAGTCAGTGTCGGACGAGTAGCAGAGGATGTCCTCCAGCGGAACCCCCAACACTTCAGCGGCCATCTGCGCCAGCACGGTGTCCGAGCCGGTGCCCAGGTCGGTCGCGCCGACCAAAAGGTTGAAAGAACCGTCGTCGTTCATCTTGATGGACGCGCCGCCCATATCGAGATAGGGGATGGCCGTGCCTTGCATTACCATCGCAACGCCGATTCCTTTGCGAACAGACCGTGGACGGTGGACAGTGGATAGTCTACGGTCTACGGTCAACCGTCCCGCCCGCCACTCCTCATTCCCAAACTTATCATCCCACCCAATCGCGGCCTTGCCCTGTGCCACACATTGCTCCAGCCCAACGGTGTGAATGATCTCCGGTCGCGGCTCGCGGCCCTCGTTCCATGCAGTGCTGAACGGGTGATATTCGCCGGGATGGATGGCGTTCTTGAGGCGAAAATCAATCGGGTCGAAACACATGGCCCGCGCGATCTTCTCCATGTGACGGTCGAGCGGCCAGTATCCCTGAGGCACGCCGTAGCCGCGGTATGCGCCCGCGGGCGGCGTGTTGGTGTAGACGATGTCCGCGTAGAAGCGGATGTTGGGCGACTTGCGGTACTCGCCGTCGCCGACATATAACGCCATGGATTTGTGGCCGGTGTTGCCCGTGACGGTCAGCGCATGGCAGCCGTAGGCACCGGTATCTGACAAGGCGTACATCTCGTTGGCGGTGATCGTGCCGTCGCGCTTCACGCCTGTCTTCATTTTGATGTGCATGGGGTGGCGCGAGCGCGCCGCGGTGAATTCTTCTTCGCGCGTGTATTCGTACAGCACGGGCCGCCTGGTGGCGATGGTCAGGTGGGCGGCCACATCTTCCATCAGCACTTCCTGCTTGCCGCCGAAGCCGCCGCCGATGCGCGGCTTGATAACGCGGATGCGCTTGACGGGCAGTCCCAGCACGGGGGCGAGCTGCCGCCGCACGTGGAACGGTACCTGCGTCGAGGTGCGGATGACGAGGCGGTCGTCCTCGTCCCAGTAGGTCAGTGCCACGTGCGGTTCGATGTGCGCTTGCTGCACTTTCGGCACCTCGTACTCAGCCTCGAAGATTTCGTCAGCCTCGGCAAAGCCTTTCTCCACATCGCCGATGTCAATGCGGATCTCGGCGGCCAGGTTCTTCTCCGGCTTGGAATCTGCGAAATTAACGTACTCCGGCTCATCGTGAATCCGGATCGGACTCTCCATAGCCTGCCGCGAATCGAGGATCGGTTCCAGCGCCTCGTACTCGACCTCGATCAGTCCCAGGGCTTTCTCCGCGATCTCGGGCGTTTCCGCCGCCACAAAAGCCACGCGGTCGCCCACAAAGCGCACCTTGTTATCCAGCGAGAAGGTATCCAGCGGCCCGGGGATGGGATCGGATTGGCCCGCCGTGGAGTAAACCACGCGCGGGATATCCTGCCAGGTCAACACAGCGGCCACACCTTCCAACCCGCGCGCCTTGCTGGCGTCAATCTTCTTGATGCGTGCGTGTGCATGCGGCGAGTGCAAGACCTTGGCGTGAAGCAATCCGCGTTTCTCGAAATCCGCCGCGAAGGCGGGTTTGCCCTGCACCAATTTCACCGCGTCCACTTTAATCTCAGGTTTTCCAACGGTTTGCCATATTTTGGTTTCAGGCGTGACGATAATTTTTGGCAATGTCCGCGTTTGCAAAACTGTGCCGCCCTCATCCGAAGGAACGTTTGGAAACTCAATCGGCGCGCCACTGATCACTGAAAACTGATCACTGATTACTTCTCCGCGTAACTCTGCCGCCGCTCTCAACACGGCTTGCACAGGTTTGAGATAACCCGTGCAGCGGCACAACACACCTGAGATGGCATCCCGCACCGCGGCTTCGCTCGGGTTTGGATTTTTATCGAGCAGCGATTTTGCAGCCAGGATCTGCGCGGGCGTGCAGTATCCGCACTGGATCGCGCCTGATTCGACAAAGGCCTTTTGAAGCGGGTGTAATCCTTCGGTATGTTTCCAGCCCTGTTCGGGATGCTCGCCCAGCGCCTCGATGGTGGCGACCTGGTGACCTTCGGCTTGCGCGGCCAGCAGTGAACCGGCATTGATCGGGCGGCCATCCAGCAGGATGGTATCCGCGCCAGTCAATCCCTGTTCGTCTCCAAATTTGACGCCATGAAACCCCAGCCCGCGCAGGGCGGAGAGCAAAGTTGTCGATGGGGGAGCGTCAATTGCATGATCCATGCCGTTGATGTGTAGAGTGATGTTCATGGTTTCTCCTTGTAAGTGTGATTCCCTGAGCGAAGCGAAGGGTCTCTGCTAGCGAAACTAAGATTCTTCGCTGCGCTCCAGAATGACACTGCGTTAATTAGATTTCTGTTTGCCAGCCATCGCCGCGATGCCTGCCGAGACGCCTGCCAGCAGCAGTCCTGCCGCCGCGATGAGTAGCGTTTGCAGGATGGCAAGAAAACCCAGGAACATGCTGCCGAGATCCGGTAAGGTCCAGCCGACGAGCAGGCCATTCCAGGCGAAGCTCCACAGCGCGGGCAGGGAAGCCAGGAACAGGGTCACAAAAGTGAATGTGAACGCGTCCCTGGCAGCCTGCCCCGGACTTTGCCGGAATAGCCCGCGCCACAAGAATACCACCAACCAGGCCAGGGCAAACGCAGCCAGGGCAGTCGCGGCTGTAAAGAGGATGATGTCATCTGCGCCGGTCACCGAGCTGAGTGAATAGGTTCGTCCAGCCAGTATGCCATAACGAAAATTGAACAATGCGATATAGATCACCGCCCCCGCGGATATCCAGGCCAGGGACACGCTCCGGTTTTTCCAGGGGAAATAAAGGATGACAAGCAGCGCCAGCGCAACGATGACGAAGCGTGGGATGCGTTCCCCGTTCAGGCGGGACGTTTTGGCTGCCTCCAGCATGGATTGGGCGGAGGCCACCGACAGGTCTCCCGTTGCCCCACGCATGGGAACATTAATTGCTTTCGAATAAAGCTGGAGCAGGCGAGTTTGCTGTTGGCTCAGCGCACTTTGAATGGCATCCTTCTGTTCAGGAGTAAGCGTCAGCATATTGGTCAGGACGCTGCCCTGATCGGTGGCGGGAATGTTCGTGCCGAGCAGCGCGGCCACCGTGGGCGCCACGTTGACCATGCTGATATCGCCATATTTTCCGGGAGCGACTCCCGCTCCGGCCATCACGAACGGCTCGACCAGCACGATCGGGTCCTGGCCGCCGTGCCCGCCGGCGTCGATCTGGCCATGGTCGGAAAATACGATAACGGTATCCAGCTTGAGGTCCAGGTGCGAAACGAATTCCTGTAAAAGGGTATCGGCCCGGTTGGCAGCCGCGTCCCAGTTCGGGGAACGCGCTCCGCCTTCGTGATGCCCGGCATAGTCCACCTGGTCGATGTGGATCAGGATGAGCTGGTAGTCGCCCGCCAGCCAGGGCAGGGCGGCATTGACCACGTCCACGTCCGCGGCCTTGTCTTCGCCTTCCGTATAGAAACTGGCGTCCACCGCGTTCTGCGGGATCAGGCCCTGGAACCAGAAGTAACCGGAGACGGCAGTCTTGAGACCGGCAGTGTGGGCGGCGGTGAAGAGATTGTCCTGCGTCCAGGTGCGCGGCAGGTCCTTGCCTTCGGGGTTCATGGCCGGCCCATCGGAGAGGTCGGGCCAGGCGCCAGTCATCAGCACGCTGTACCCGGGCGCGGAATAGGAGGGCGTGCGCGAGTGCATTGTGGCTGAAGCGCCTTGGGCGCGCAATTGGTTGAGGAAAGGCATCACGTCCGTTTTGGTGGAAGTGTCATAGCGCAAGGCATCGATCAGCACCAGCACGGCGCGACGCGTGTTCGGCTGGCCAAGCGCCAACCCGGGCGCGGGAGGGGTATCCTTGAGCGGAGAGCGGAAATCGTAGAGGGAGGCCATCAGGCTGTTGGCCCAGAAATAAGCGCCGGCCGCGATGATCAGGCAGGCTGCAATGGAAAGGATGAGGCGCAGTGGTTTCAATGTGAATCTCCCGTGGCAAGTTGTGTGCGCATCTGTTCCCGCAGATGATTGATGGAAAGTTTATGGCCTGATTTATCTTTGTAGGTCCAGCACTCCCAGCCGTTGGCGGGCGCGCCATTGGATAGTGAGCGCGCTACTGCATGGATCGAGCCTGTGACATTGCCGCAGCGGATATGTCCGCTTGCCAGCACCCTGGCGGCTTTGCCGGTCTTGATGAAGTAAAGCGATTGGCCGGGCTTCAGCAATCCATGTTCGAGCAGCGTTCCAAACGGGATGCGCATTGGCCTGCGCGTAGCCACGTTGAGGCTGGACTCCTCCGATAGCTTGACAGCACTGATGCGTTTCTGCGCGACCTTGATATATTTTTTATCGCGCTCGATGCCGATGAAGTGGCGGCCCAGTTTCTTTGCCACCGCGCCGGTCGTCCCTGTGCCGAAGAAGGGATCGAGCACCACATCGCCGGGGTTGGAGGATGCGAGCAGCACGCGGTAGAGCAGGGCTTCAGGCTTTTGCGTGGGATGCGCTTTCACGCCGTTGGATTTGATGCGCTCCCTGCCCGTGGAAAGAGGCAGAGTCCAGTCCGAGCGCATTTGCAGGTCATCGTTGAGTGCCTTCATGGCGTGATGATTGAAGGTATATTTCGCGCCTTTTTTCTTCTGCGCCCACAACAAGGTTTCATGGGCGTTGGTGAAGCGCACGCCGCGAAAATTGGGCATAGGATTGGCTTTGATCCACACGATATCGTTCAATATCCAAAATCCCAGATCCTGCATGATCGCGCCGACGCGGTAGATGTTGTGGTAAGTCCCGATGACCCAGATCGTGCCCGTATCCTTGATCACACGCCGACAGCCCGCCAGCCACTGACTCGTGAACTCGTCGTATTCCGCGAAACTGCCGAACTTGTCCCAGCCGTCGTCAACTGCATCAACCTTGCTCAGGTTGGGACGGTATAGGTCATTGCGCAGTTGCAGGTTGTAGGGCGGGTCGGCGAATACCAAATCCACCGAGGCTTCGGGGAGGGAGTTGAGAATCTCAGTGCAGTCTCCTTGCAGGATTTGGTTGAGGGGGAGGTTAGACATCGCTCAAAAAGTACCATCAAATTTCTGGTTTACCATTGTGGAAGTTGTTTCCCGCATTTTGCGCAAACGTAAACCAAACCAGAAATTCCTGATACTGGATAGGCATGAATGTGCATGGCATCTTCTGGAAGGACAATTTTTATGCCACTAACAGGGGCTACATAATTCCCATTTATGTATCGAGCGCCTGTCTCTCTTCCGCCATACCAAATAAAATTCTTTCGATTCGAGTCATCTATTTGTAGCATTCCTGAAATAGTGCCAGTGATAACATAGTCACGGTATGTATTGTAAGTTGGATCGCTAAAAACTGTTACTAAGCCACTTCCAGTGGGCGGCGTAGTGTGCTTAACGTATTTGTCTAACTGATAAGTTGTCCCTGTCAGATTTAAAGGATCGGGATCAATTGGTGACACTCTACCATTTGCAATTGCACATTGATAACAGAAATACTGAGGCATCTTTACAGCACCTTCTTCACATCCAAAAACTGACTCTTCTCCGCGTTGGCCCTGTGGATGGCTTCTGCCGAGTTGAGTAGGAAGAAAACAAAACACACCGTCTCACTTCTCTCGCTCCCGATCCTTGCGCCGTTCTTCGAGCAGTTTTGCGGTTAAGTTCTGTCCCCTACCTGAGCCGTACAATGCCTTGATAGGGTCTGCGGGAATCGGGATAACGTGAATGGTCTGCCCGCTGTCAATCCATGCGAGATGGTCGCCGTCTTTGATATTATATTTTGCTCGAATGGCCGCAGGCACAACGGTTTGTCCGCGTCGGGATATGGTGGTTTCCATTTTCAGCCTACCTTTATAGTGTAACGTGTAATCTTATTTTACAAGACAATCAGTTAAATTGCCGATTACAGCACCTTCTTCACTTCCAGGAACTGACCCTTCTCCGCGTTGGCTTTGTGAATGGCCTCCGCTGAGCCGAGCACCACGACTTCGCCGTTTTGGGCGACACGTTCGAGCACGTCCGCAAATTGCTTGAAATCCTTTATGGTGGCCCCGAGCACTTCATCGCGGATTTGCTGGCGGACTTCGTCGGTGTAGTCTGTCAGGTGGCGCAGCATGGACTGGTAGCCTTTGGCATCGGGCAGCAGATAAGCGTCAAAGTCGCCGATGGTGCCGATGATGGATTTGGTCAGTTCGGATTTGCTCAGGTCGAGTTCACGCAGGAATTTAGTAGTGTTGTCGTAATTCTCCAGCGTCCTCAACAGGTTCGGGTCGCGATAGGAAAGGAAGGTGAACACACCTGAATTCTGGTCGAAGACGCTAAAGCCGCCGTACGCGCCGCCTTGCACGCGGACCTTGTCCCATAGCCAGGTGGTGCCGAGGTACTTTTCGATCACGTGGATGGAACCGTCCAGTTCGTAGCCCTGGGCGTACAGGTTCGCGCCTTTGCCCACGTAGTTGACCTGCGCGGGGATGGTGAGACCTTCGTGATGCGTGATGCGTCCACTCCGCTGCGCTTCGGGATGATCTGGTGCGTGGAAGGTGTAGCGGGGAGCGTTGTCAGCGGCGGGAATGTCTTTGATAAAGGAGGCGAGCTGAGGCTGGAAAGATGCGTAAGAGGCCGCATCGAGGGTCACGTTTGCCAGCATCCCGCGGCGGTTAATCAGCAGGCGGCGCACTGTTTCCAATTTTTCCAGCACGGCAGCCCAATCCTTCTCGATGTCTTCCGCAAGCTGGCGCAGGAAGAAGAGGTTCTCCAGACCGTTGACCTGCTCACTGACCCAGGCGGCTTCGCTGAAGCGGGCGCGCAGGCGTCCGTTGACCACGGCATGTCCGCCCGGAACCAGGCCCGCTTCGGCGCCCGCTTTTTCTTCGAGTACGATCTGCTTGAAGCGTTCGGGATTGTCGAGTTTGGCGGTCAGCAGCACATCCTTGAGGATGGCAAACAGTTCGGGCGTCTGCAGGACCACGGCCTTGCCGCGCAGCATGAACCACAGCGCCGACTGGTCGCTTTGCCACTTTGTGGTGGTAATGGTGGACGACCAGATGCCGCCTGTGCTGCGCCCGATGCGCTGCGTGAGCTTGACGAAATCTTCCTTTTCGGTGCCGAGTTCGAGCAGGGCGCGGCCGAACAGTCCCACGAAGGGCAACAGGTCTTGCGGGACGCCGTGCAGGTCGAAGCCAAGATCGAGGTAGGCGATGCCGTTGGTGAACAGGTCGTGGTAGATGGTCTGCACACCGCTCATCTTTGAAATGTCAATCGGCGCGGTCTTGACCTTTTTGTCGAGATCGTCCAGCGAGAGCGATGGGATGGTAGCCAGCGCTTCGGGGGTATCGGGCGTCTCCTGGTGGCGCTTGAGTTCGGCCGCGTCGGCGATCACCTTTTCGAGATCGGCCCGGCTCATGGCGGCCCTGGCCTTCGCCAACCGTTCCTGCTCGATCTCCTCCCACTGCCTGTTGACGTTCGGGTCGGGTTCCAAAATCACTGCCGCGCGGTGCGGGTTATCGAGCAGGTATTTCTGGAGCAGGCCCTCGAAATATTTCTCGCCCCTGGCAAGGCGCTCTTTGATGGAAGCCAGCGGCGCTTCGAAGGCCATTGCTTCGAGCGGGTCGCGGTCGTAGATCCAGGATGTGAGTGTACCCAGCATGAGGGAGAGACCGCGCGGGAAGCGGCCGGTATTCTGCTCGCGCAGATGGAACTCGACCGTGTTGACCGAGGCGGCGATGGTCTCCGCATCAATCCCCGACGTGAGGCTGGTCAGCGTTTCGAGGATCAGTTCCTCCACTTTGGCGGTGTTTTCGGCCAGCACACCCTTCATGCCCACCGAGTACTTGATCTGGCGGAAATCTTCATCCATGCCGCTGCCGGTCAGGTCCTCGCCGAGGCCGGAATCCATCAGGGCCTTGCGGAGCGGGGAGGCCGGGGTGCCAGTCAAAATATGGGAAAGGATGGACAGCCCAAGGGTCGTTTCCGAGGCGGGGATTTCGTCCAGCATCCAGTTGAGGTTGATGTAGCTCTTCGAGTCATCTGTCTCGCCTGAATCATATTGGTGGACTTCGCGGCGCGGCTTGTCAAACCGGCTCTGCAATGGGATGGCGGATTTCGGGTCCTGCCTGTCGAAATCCTTGAGCCAGTCCTCCAGGATGCGCAGGCGTTCGTCTTCGGGGTCGTCGCCGTAGAACCAGATGTAGGCATTGGACGGGTGGTAGTAGGTGTCGTGGAAGTGCTTGAACTCGGCGTAGGTCAGGTCGGGGATGACGAGTGGGTCGCCGCCCGCGTCGAGGTTGTAGAGGGTGTCGGGGAAGACCGAGCGTTGGCTGTAGTCGCTGAGCAGGCTGTCGGGCGAGGAGTAATTGCCCTTCATCTCGTTGAAGACCACACCCTTGAGCGTTAATGGATCGTCGGGCGATTCGATCTCATAGTGCCAGCCTTCCTGTTGCAGGGTGCGCTCGGGGATGAGCGGATAAAGGACCGCATCGAGGTACACGTCAATCAGGTTGTAAAAATCCTTCAAGTTCGTGCTGGCCACGGGATAAGTGGTCTTATCGGGATAGGTCATGGCGTTCAGGAAAGTGTTGAGCGAACTCTTGGATAGCTCGATGAACGGTTCCTTGGCGGGATACTTGCGCGAGCCGCACAGCACGGAATGTTCCATGATGTGGGCGACGCCGTTCGACGAGGCCGGCGGTGTGCGGAAGGTGATGCCGAAGGCTTTGTTCTCGTCGCTACTGGTCACGGAGATTAGCCGCGCGCCCGTCTTCTCGTGGATGTAGAGTTTGGCTTTCGAGTTGATCTCGGGGATTTCACGTTCCTGGAGGAGGGTGAAGGTCATGGGAGGCTCCTAAAAAATCAATGATGTAGTGGTGTAGTCCAAAAAACCTGACAGGCATTAAGTGGTCTGTCAGGTCTTTTCTTGAAGAAGTGATGTCTTGCTAAAAGGCGTAGACAGGCACAACGATTTTTCGGTCTGCGTGACGGCATCCACGCACACTTTCCTCGATGGTTTTGAGCACATTGGCGGTGTAGTAGCGAGTTCCGCATTCAGTGCAGACGCCCGCAGGGACATTTTCGATCAAAACATACTCGCCCTTGACCTTGCGGTGCAAAGTCACACGTTTTTCAACGATTTGTCCACCGCGATATTCACAGGTTTCGCCTTGCCAGAAGTTTGTAGTTTTCATGAAAGCCTGTTGAAATTATAAACCTAAACGCTTTCCAGGCATCTCTTCGCCAACGTCGCTGCTACATCCATGCGGTATTCGGCGGAACCATAAACATCCGTGGATTCGTGGCAGGCGTTGCGGGTGGCGGCAATCAAGCCCTCGCCCTCGTTCCCTCTCCCAGCGGGAGAGGGAGGCAGTTCTCCGTCCATGGCCAGGGATGGGGATTTGCCAAATCCGCCGATGGCGAGGCGGGAGCGGCCTGAGGGCCATTGGACCAGCGCGGCGCAGACGATGGGCTTGTCCGCTGGGGTGCGGGAGACATATTCAAAGGCGAATTTGGTTTGTGCAGGGATGGTGATGGAGGTGATGAGGCCGTGAGGACGGAGGGGCAGGAATTCGCCCAGACCGTAGACAGTGGACTGTGGACTGTAGACAGTTACCTTTGCATCGAGAGCCAGAAGCGCAGTCGCAAAGGTGGAACGCCCATCACAGGAGACCAACGCGCCCGCGACCGTGGCCACGTTGCGCAGGTTGAGTGGGGCTTCGAGCTTGAGAGCGGTCTTCAACGCATCAGGGCAATGCTCAGATTCGAGCAGTTGCTGGAGCGTGACGGTCGCGCCGATCTCGAGGCTTTGTCCTGAGCGGGTGAGGGTGTTGAGGCCGAGGGCTTGCAAATCCACGACGGTAACGGAATCAGTTGTCGGGCCCGCACTGAGCGAAGTCGAAGTGTGGGAGAGAAGCGTTCCTCCTCCGAGAGGGACGGTGTTCGGTTGCATCAGGAGAGTCAGAGCTTCATCAAGAGTCTGTGGGCGGTGATAGGTGGTGATCATGAATAACTCCGTTTGGAGAAGATGTCTGACAATATTATACTCTCGAACAAAAAATGCCCCGAATTTCCGGGGCATTTTATTGGGTCATCCAGGTGGTTGGACGGTTTGGATCTCGGGCGAGAGGAATTCATTTTTGAGGGCCTGGACGAGGAATTCGAATTCGTCGCCGTTGCTGGAGTGACCGAAGAAGCGCCACATGGGTTGAATGTAGGGCGGCGCGGCGTTGGGATCGGGGATGACGTAACGCGGGTCGCTGGTGTAGTAGACCAGTTCCACTTTTTCGATGGTCATGGTTGGTGGAATGTTGTTATTGGGCGGAATGTTCACGGAATCATCATAAGTACTAGGCTGGTTTGCTGTGACAGTTAATCCAGGGCTGTCGGCCTGTATGATCGAGCCGGAGTACACGCGCATAGTCGGCCTGCCGCCGAAGGTTTCGTCTGGGACGATCAGTACTTCCTGTTCGATAACATCTCCCAACCGGCCGATGATGGTTGGATCAATGTCGCCGTTCGGGGTTAATTGAACATAGGATTGCCCGGAGTCTGTGGTGAATAGGGTAGCGGTTTGGCCGGAAACATTCTCGGTTTTCTGGGTGCCTTTTAAAATTTGGAATTGCAGGTCTGGGAACGGAACCTCGAATCGTTCCACGTTTATGGTGAGCGGATCTCTTGTCGTGACGGTTCCCCACACAATGAGGGGAAGCCCTTGATATTGCAGGAGTCCTTGCAGATTTGAGCCGAGCAATTGTGTATTGAAATATTGCCCGATATTATCTTTGCCGATCAAGTTGTACTCTGTGACCTGGGAGCCATCTGTTTTCTTGCGAATGGAAATGTTCAGCATTCCACGCAGCTCGTCAACTCGCGACTTGTCGAAGGGCGGATTGACGCCGGGTGGTGTTAATGTCTCTGTTCCTCCCCCACCTCCGCCTGCTGGCCGGGCGGTTGGCGTGGATGTGAGGAATGGAATGGGCGTACCGGTTAGGTTGAGCCGGTAGAAGCCGTTTCCGCCTCCACCACCGCCCCCGCCGCCATTGCTTCCAGCCGGAAAGTATTGAATCGTCGTCCATTCAAATGAGTTTCCATTCAGGGGCGACACGCCACTGAGCATGATTTGTGTTGATGGGTCTATGCCGAAGGGTAGATCGGCGGGCGGATCGGGGATCAAATACCGGGGAGGCAGAGCGGCATTTGGGTTGTTTGCATCGGCGATGACGAAATAGACCTGGCCGCCATCCTTCTGGAAAGTTCCCGTCAGTGTGGTTGAGAGCGCCGATGTGTATTGCCACTTGTCCACGCGAAATGTATGGATGCCGTCTTCGGTGACAAACTGACCGCTGGCCTCGACGAAGACACCCTCCTGCACGGTTTCGAGTCCCGTGGTGTTGCCTGTGAGAGTGTAATCGTGGATGGTGAACAGTGTGGGCTGGCCCGCTTCAGCAGGTTGATACGCCTGCACGGATCCGTAGAGGGTCACGGTTTCATGGTCGGGATATTGACGAATCCACATCTGCTCGTTCAACATACCGCCACTGCGCATGCTCTGCTCCACACCAATCGGCGCGTTATTCAATATTTTCTGGAAGGCCTCCTGCGCGCTGATGATGCCATAGGTCCCACCGGCGGGAATGTAGGTGGAATGGTTTGAGTTGACGCTTAACACCTGGCCGTTGTCATCCAGTGTGAATTCCAGGCGGGCAGGCAGGTTGTAATCGTAGCGGATCGGGAATCCGTCGGGTGTGAGGGGAATTACATAATATTCTCCGCGGATTTGGGGTGCGTGTTCCAGTTGATAGGCAAAGCTAAAGCCATGCGACTTGAGGAAGGAGTCAATGATCGCTTTCGCCTGCGCATCCTCCAGACCCTGAAAACCCAGCAAGGGTCTGCCATAATCTGCGTAATACGTGAAGTAATTCTCCGAATGCAGATAGATGCGCTGTTTTCCATCTGTGACCATGAAGCCCGTGAGCCCGGGCAGATCGCCCGGCGCCTGATAGACTTGGCCGTTGATGCCGAAACGCTGGGCAATGGCAAGGGCCGAGGCAAGCGTAGCAGGTTGGTCAGGCTGGGCGATGAATACAAACGCCTCACTTGGTGTATTGGGTAATGGCGCGTTCAGGTAGAGCGCCGTCCCGTTCCAGTTGTAAGAATCCCCTTGCGGGGTTGGGACTGTGCCGTGGATGGGGATGCGAAGTTTTTGCCCAACTGTGATTTTTGAGCAGCCTGGCCCAAGATCATTCAAGGCGTACAGTTCTTCCACTGTGATGCCGAAGTCGTAAGCGATCTTCGCACAAGAATCGCCGTCCTTGACGGTATATTCCACTGTTCCCGTGGGGGTGGGTGTGCCGAGAGGCGCGCCGGGAGTCACAGTGACCGTTGCAGGGCTGGAGACCACAGGTTGTGGAACCGGCACCAACGAGCGGATGATCCAACTGAACACGAAGCCCAGGACGATCAATGCCACAACCCAGCCTGCAAACTGGATCACGTCACGGCGGCTGATGCGGAATTCGCTGCGCGGCCGGTGAGCGGCTCTCAATTGGGCTTCCAACTCAGCCTTGAAGACCGGGTTGGGATGGATCTGCTGGCCGATAGCTTGCAGCTTGTCCATTAGTTCGGCTTCTTCAAGATTCAGGGAATGGTTAAAGTTCATCGTTCCACCTCCAGGGCTAGGGAGGTTCGCTCACGCAGATCTTGCAGCCCGCGTGAGACGAGCATTTTTACGGCGGCCTCGCTTTTCCGCAGCACACGTCCCGCTTCGGCGCAAGTCAGGCCGGCGAAAGCGCACAGGGTCACCGCTTCGGCGCGGTCGGGGCTGATCTGCCGCAGGGCGCGGGATACGGAATCCATTTGCAGACGAAGCGACGCGGCTTGATCGGTGGGCAGGCCGGGGGTCGGGAGGTGAAGCGCCGCCTCCAACGGGACCTCGGGCCTGCGCCCACGAAAGAAGAGGGCGCGCTTCCTGGAAGCGATCCCCATCAACCAGGCGGCGAAGGGCGCCTCCCCGCGAAACGAGCGGATGCCCTCCAGCGCGGCCATGAAGGTCTGCGAGGTCAGGTCCTCGGCGTCTTTGACGTTCCCGGTGTGGGCCAGGTGATAGCGATAGACGCGCGTCACGTGGCGGCGATAGAGTTCGCCAAAGGCCTCGGCGTTCAGGCGCGCCTCCCCCGCCAGATGGATTTCATCTACGGGAGGACTTTGGGGTTGTGCAGTCATTGTGGTGGTCATAAACCTCCTGCTGTATAGAGGTTGCAGGAGGCAGGGAAAAGGTAACAGGGAAGAGTCGTGATGGGGTGCGTCGCGCTAGGTTTAAGGGGGGGATCCAAACCGATGTGTTCCCCGTTTAACGGATTTTGCCCATCGGCGTGGTGCGACGCACCCTCGGTGTTAGTCAGGATAGACCTTCCACCCTAATTCGTCGAGCTTTGACATATCAATCTGGTCGGCCGGCACGTTGATGTGGACGGCGTTGGCTTCGGCCAGCAGGTCGCCAGTCTCTTCATCGTAGATGCCCGCCCAGGCTTCGACGAATCTCGGGCGGGTCCTGCCTGCCTTGCCGATGACCTTCAAGGCTTTGCCAACCGGCACGTTCTTGCGGTACTTCACTTCGAGTTTGCCGGTGAACATGAAGCGCGGGTTATCCGGCGGGCCCATGTGTGCGCGCCCGCTGACCTCATCGAGGATGGCCGCCACGATGCCGCCGTGCAGCACGCCGGGGTAGCCCTGGAAATGCTCAGGCGCGGAGTAGCGGGTTTCCACTACGCCAGGTTCGGTCTCGTAGATGTGCAGGTGCAAGCCGACTGGATTCTCCAGTCCGCAGATGAAGCACATGCGTGAGTTGGGTTGTTTGGTGCGCATAGGTTTCCTTTATGATAGGGGGATGCGTAGGTTATGGCGCTTCGACTATGCTCAACGCGTAGTTTACACCAAGCCGCGAGGCTTGCACAGGTCGGGTCTTCCCTTGACCCCAACCTGCTTCCGCACTACAATCCCCGCCTGCGCTGAAAAGGAATCCACATGTCATTGCGAGCGCACGTCCCTGG
>JAKANW010000488.1 GCA_021823555.1 Chloroflexota bacterium | reverse complement strand
GATATGCTGGGCGTGCTCAAATATGTCCTGCCGGAATTGTCCTTTACGAAAGGCGTCCAGCAGCCAGAGCCGCACATCCATGATGTATGGGAACACACTTTGCAGGTGCTCGCAGCCCTCGAAGCGATTCTATCCGCACTGGCGGTGGGCTACGACCCCGAGCAAACCAGCGACCTGTTCACCGGTTTGCTCGTCCTGCGGTTGGGGCGTTACCGCGAGCAATTCGCTCGTCACTTTGCCAAGCGCCTCAATGAGGACCGTGACCTGCGCCCATTGTTGTTTTTCGCCGCGCTGTATCACGATGTCGCCAAACCCCAATGTGTCACCAAAGATGAGAATGGCCGTCTCCGCTTCTGGGGTCACGATGAGCGCGGCGCGGAGTTGGCAGCAGCGCGCGCCCGTGAATTGAAATTGAGCAACGATGAGATCGTGCGCCTGACGGCGATCATCAAAAATCACATGCGCATCCATTTTCACACCAGCCGCAAGGACGGCGAAGGCAAGGATCCCTCACGGCGCGCCATCTACCGCTTCTTCCATGATTCCGGCGAAGCGGGCGTGGACTTGGTCCTGCTCGCCCTGGCCGACCTGCGCGCCACCTATGGCACTACGCTCAAGCAGGAAACTTGGACCGCCGCGTTGGATGTCTGCCGTCTCTTCCTCGAAAATTATTGGGAGCATCCAGAGGAAGTGGTCTCTCCGCCGCGCCTGTTGGACGGCAACGATGTGATGCGCGAACTCGACCTGAAACCCGGTCCGCGGGTGGGGGAGCTGCTCGAAGTCATCCGTGAAGGTCAGGCCACTGGCAAGGTGTCCAACCGTGAAGAAGCCATCGCGTTTGGGAAGAAGTGGCTGGACGAGAATCCGGCCGCCTAGCGCGGTCCAAGACGACGACTCAAAAATTGGAAATCAAAATGAACATTGTTTACTTCGATCTCGAAACCCAGAAAACTTTCGATGAAGTTGGCGGGCGCACTGGCATCGCCAGTTTGCTCCTGGCGTGCGGCGTGACCTGGTCAACGGCGCACAACGAATTTGCGGTGTATTGGGAAAAGGATGCGCCCGCGTTAGTGGCGGAACTCAAAGCCGCCGACCGCGTGGTTGGCTTCAACAGCATCGGCTTCGATTATGAAGTGCTGCGTCCCTACGCGCCGCAGGAAAATTTCCGCGCCTTCCGCTCCACTGACATGCTGGTCGATATCTTCCGCACTCTCGGGTTTCACATCAGCCTCGACTCGCTGGCTAAAGCCTGCCTCGGCACAACCAAAACTGCCGATGGTTTGCAAAGTGTGGAATGGTTCCGCAACGGCGAGTTGGACAAGGTGGCCGAATATTGCAAGGCCGATGTGGACATCACCCGCCGCGTTTATGAGTTTGGGCGCGACAATGGCTTTGTGTATTACTATTCCAAACTTGGCAGCAAATTGAAGGTCAATGTGAATTGGAAATGATCTGAGAAACCAGGTTTTCTCCAGGAGCCGCCATGGAAAAATTTACGCACGACCACCTTACCCTCGCTTTTGAGCGCGCCGGACAGGGCGCGCCGCTGGTGCTGATTCACGGCTACCCGCTCGACCATTCCATTTGGGCGGAGCTCGTCCCGCTTATTTCCTCGGATTTCGATTTGATCCTGCCTGACCTGCGCGGCTTTGGGCAAAGCGACACAACCGCCACGCTCTACGCCATGACAGACTTTGCCTCCGACATTGCCGCTTTGCTCGACCATTTGAAAATCGAGTCGGCGTTCCTGGCGGGACATTCGATGGGCGGGTATGTTTCGTTGGCGTTTGCGCAGGCCTACCCGTCCCGCGTGCGCGGGCTGGCATTGGTCGCTTCGCAGGCCGCGGCCGATTCGCCGGAGCGGAAGCAGGGTCGCTATGCCAACGCAAAACAGATTGCGGAGGATGGCATCGGCGAGACCGTCGCGGGCATGACGCCGAAACTCTCTGCCGACACGCGTGTCCAGAAATTCGTGCATGATCTGATGCGCCAACAAAAGCCCGCCGGTTTTATTGGCGCGCTCAAAGCCATGGCAGAACGTTTCGACTTGCTGTCCATGTTGGGCGCAACACAATTCCCCGTGACGTTAATCCATGGCGAGGCAGATCGTTTGATTCCCATCGAGCGCGCACGCGAGATTCAAGCCGCGGCACCGCATGCGAAATTGTTTGCCTTGCCTGGCATGGGGCATATGCCGATGATGGAAGACCCGCCAGCGACCGCCGCAGCGCTGAAACTATTTCTTTAAAAAAGGAACGACCGCCTTCCAGGCGGTCGTTGTTGTAGAGTTAGTTTTAGAGCTATTTGAGGGGGCCGGTGGTAGGAATGGTGGGCATTTCCCAAGCCTTGAGCGGCTTTTGCGGGGGGAGGGACAACCTCCCGGTCCGTTTGATGATGCGATTCAAGTGCGCGGCTAAGACGTCGCTTGGTACCGGCTTGACCAGGTAATCGTCCGCACCGCTATCTAATGCACTGGCCACGGATTCGGGGTCGTTGAGTGCGGACAGGATGATGATCGGCACATTGCTGAATTCGCGGATTTTTCTGCATACCTGGCGGCCATCCATATCGGGCATCATTAAGTCGAGCACTACCGCTTGCGGCCAATTTTCAGAAATAATAGAGATGGCATCCTTGGCGGTATTGGCTGTTCGAACAGTAAAACCATGCGTACGAAGCAGCATGGCCGTTAATTCTGTCATAGCTACATCGTCATCTACAGCGAGTATATACATGTCAATGAGGTTCCTCGTGCTCATATTATGCTTTATTAACCTGGTCTTACACTTTGCAATCGGTTTACAGAACAAATGACGTATGATTTTTGTAACAAACTGAAAAATTACATTTCCGCAAGTTCACATCAAAATGCTTTTGGACGCTTGTGGTAAACTATCGTCTGATTAATTTTTGTCCTAATAAATTGACCTCTTGCACGAGTTTATTTGGGACCTTGAATTTCTGGATCAAGTTCGTTTACGTACGACCTGAAAATAAAACGTTCGGAATTCTTCGCTCGAAATTCGAGCTTTTGCAAGAGGGCTAATCACCAATCTCGATCATGGAGGTCGATAATGAAAAAATGGGTCTATTTATTTGATGAAGTCGCAGAAGCCGAAAAAGCTGTTGGCGGCTCGTGGGACGCGGTGCGCGGCTTGCTCGGCGGCAAGGGCGCAGGTCTGTTCGATATGACGCGCGCCGGTGTGCCGGTTCCTCCAGGGTTTACGGTGACTACCGAAGCCTGCAATGAGTTTCGCAAGACGGGCGAGTTCCCGGCCGGTCAGTGGAAGCAAATGCTGGCCGCTTTGAAGGTGGTGGAAAAGAAGACCGGTAAGAAATTTGGCGATCCGGCCAAACCCTTGTTGGTTTCCTGCCGCTCGGGGTCAAAGTTTTCCATGCCTGGCATGATGAACACCATCCTGAACATCGGCATGAACGATGAGGCGGTGGAGGGCATGTCCAAGCTGACCGAGAATCCCCGCTTCGCGTGGGACGCGTACCGCCGCCTGATCGAAATGTTCGGCACCACCGTTTTCGGTCTCGATGATGGCGTGTTCGAACATCCCATGACTGAATACAAGGAACAGAAGGGATACAAGCTCGACACGGAAATGACCGCCGGCGACTGGAAAGCCCTGGTTGGCACCTTCAAGGAAGTCTACAAGAAGGCTATTGGCGAGGATTTCCCGCAGGATGTATATAAGCAGCTTGAGCTGGCTACTAAGGCTGTGTTCGAATCGTGGATGGGCAAGCGCGCCATTGACTATCGC
>JAKANW010000487.1 GCA_021823555.1 Chloroflexota bacterium | reverse complement strand
AAAGGCGATGATGCGATTGAGGGCGCCTTCCAGTTCGCGGATGTTGGACTGGACGCGGCGCGCAACGGTATCCAGGATGTCATCTGAAATGTGGCGCCCGGTATGCTCTGCCTTGGAGCGCAGGATGGCCAAACGGGTTTCGAGGTCGGGCGGTTGGATGTCGGCCGTGAGACCCCATTCGAAGCGCGAGCGCAGGCGTTCTTCCAGGGTGACCAGTGATTTGGGCGGACGGTCGGACGAGACGATGATCTGCTTGTCCTGCCCGTGCAGGGTATTGAAGGTGTGGAAGAATTCCTCCTGCGTGGATTCCTTGCCGGCGATGAATTGGATATCGTCCACTAGCAGCACATCGGCAAACCGATATTTCTCACGGAAAGCCTGTGTGGTATGGGTGCGGATGGCATTGACCATATCGTTGGTGAATTCTTCGGAGGAGACATACAGTACGTTCAGGCCGTGCACGTTGCAGGCGTTGCCGATGGCGTGCAGAAGATGGGTCTTGCCCAGGCCGACGCCGCCGTACAGGAAGAGCGGGTTGTAAGCGCGGGCAGGTTTTTCAGCCACGGCCAGGCAGGCAGCATGGGCGAGACGGTTGCCCGATCCAACCACGTATGTATCGAAGGTATAGCGCGGGTTAAGGCTGGTGTTGCGGACGCGGACTTCCGGGGAGGATGTCTCTATCGAGACAGCGGCAGGTTCAGGGTCCGTAGTAGATGCGGATTCTTCGGCCTGGGTCACCACGAAATTGACCGAGACATTCGTGTTCAGGATCTCAATCAGCAGACGGCTGACAGTGCTGGCAAGGCGACTCTCCAACCAATCACGAGCATAGGCATTGCGTACACCAACGGTTAACACCCCGTTCTCATATCTAACGGGGTTAGTGTCACGCACCCAGGTGTCAAACGACGCTTTGGGCATTTCCATTTGGAGTTGTCCGAGCACGGATTGCCATGCCTGCTCTGTGTTCATAAAATGCTCCCTTGCGGTGAGGATAGGGTAGACGAAACTAACCCGCCATCTATCCGCGGCTTAGTGTGGTGCGAGTAAATTTTATAAAAAACGTCTTTCGGGAACTATGGATGTGAAATTGGGGGCCGCACATCCATCTTTCAGCGTGCTTCTATTCTAGCAGAAAACCCCGTGCAATAACAACACGTCTGGCCTACGGCTGTTTTAAAACATCCTCTTTTTTAAGGTTTGGAAATGTTAAAGAATTGTTTCACGATGGTTCGCAAACCTGATGGAAGGCAGAACAGGCGTTTCAGCCAAAGGCACGTTTGCAGCGCCCGCCTTCCCCCATATATGGGGCTATAAGGGCAATCCTGCTCAAGATTCGTATATCTGCCTTAAAAAATAGCATAACAGAATCCATGAAGCTCATTGGCTGTGAACCTCAGGATTTGGTGATTCAATCTTTGAATTTTCAGTAAATCGGAGAATCAATGCTTGACGCCGCGTGGCACCCATGCCAGGATGGTTGTGCCTTCCCCTATGGCGGAATTGAAGTCCACTTCACCGCCGACAGCGCGGGCGCGCGTCTGCATATTGGACAGTCCGTGGCCGATGGTGGTGGTCATTTTTGCAATGTGGAAGCCGCGCCCATCGTCGCGGATTTCAAGCAGGACGCGGTCTGCGGTCGTCCACAAGGCCACCTGGACTTCTTTGGCAGCGGCGTGCTTGGCGGCATTGGCCAGCGCCTCCTGGCAGATGTGGAACAACGCCAGGGAGGATGAATGCGGCAATTCCTTCAGATCCGAGCGAGGCCCGGTCAGGCTGATTTCGGAGAAGGTGTTGGCGCGATATTCGGCCACGAGACGTTTCAAGCCGTTCATCAAGCCGTCATTGCCCAGTTGACGCGGACGCAGGTCAAGGATGTAGGCGCGGATGTCGCGTATGGCCTGGTTGAGATTCTTTATGGCTTGTTGGATGCGCGCTTTGGCGTCCTGCGGGTCCTCCTCCACGATTTGATAGGTGCTTTCCAGAGACAACCCCACCCCGTAGACCGACTGGATGATGCCATCGTGCAGGTCCATGCCGATGCGGTCACGCTCCTCCAGCACGGCCAGGCGGCGGACATTGTTATGAAGACGCGCATTTTCAATGGCCAACCCGGCCCAGTTGCATACTGCTGAGAGCATTTGGATGCTGCGCTGATCAAAAGGCATGTCGTTATGGCGGGTGATGATGCTCAGGACGCCCATCACATTTTCGCCGGAACGCAACGGGATGCAGGCAATTTGACGGAATCCAGCTTGTACAACAGCTTCCTGTAGGAAACGGGGGTCCGATTTCACGTCCGGGGAGAGAAGCGGTTCGCCTTTTTGGGCGGTCAACCCCACGTAACCTTCGCCCACTTTGAATAAGTTGCGATTCCAGAAAGCCTCCGCTGCCTCGCCACGGTGCAGCACCATTCGCAGGGTTTGCTTGTCTTCTTCAAGAAGGAAAATCTCGCCCGCTTCCACTTTCATATAGTTCATGACCAGGGCAAGCGATTTGTTCAGAATTTCTTCCAATTCGAGCGAGGAGGTTAACGTTGAGGCGATGTCATTCAGCAGGGACATGTCTTCGTTGCGGCGGGTAACGGCCTCATCATGCTCCCGCATCGCCTCATAGACGCGTGCATTCTGGATGGCTGCCGCGGCGTAAGCTGCCAGCATCTGGATGATCATTTCGTCATCCGAAGTAAACTCAGGCGCCCCGATTTTATCGGTGAGATAAATCTGACCGAGTTGGATATCGCCTGCGCGGATGGGGACGCCCAGGAAGGAGGTCATATAGGGATGATTCGCCGGGAAACCGACCGAACGAGGATGTTCTTCGATCACAGGCACCCGTAATGGCTCCTCAGCGTCCATTAACTCGCCGATCAGCCCGCGCCCCACCGGTGGGTGGGCGATGCGCTGCACCTCGTCCTCTGCCATTCCTACTGAAATGAAGTTCTTGAGCTTGCCATTTTCATCCAACACCCCCAGGGCGGCATACCGGGCTTCGGCCTGTTCACAGGCCACAGAAGCGATACGCTCCAATAACGTCTCCAGTGAAACATCCTTTACCAAATCCAAACTCGCCTGGTGCAAGGCTATCAGGCGTTCCTGCAGTTGTTCACGCGTCAGGAGCATCAAAGACACCTCTCAATTTAGAGTATTATATCCATATTTTATGAGATTGATAGGTTTTGGCAGGCCTCCGTTGATAAATTGTAAAGCGTCCAAATTATAGAGGAAAACCCATGACTTCTTCCAGAATCGCTGGATTTTACAATCAGACGATTGACCAAAAACGCGCCCGCCTGGCGGACGCTGCGCATCGGACTCTCGAAGACCTGTCTCCGTGGATTACGGGTGGACTCTCCCCTGAGGCTGCCGACCACATGATTGAGAATGTGATCGGCTTGCATAGCCTGCCTCTGGGCATTGGCCTGAACTTCATGGTCAACGGCAAGGATGTGCTCGCGCCGATGGCCATTGAAGAACCATCCGTAGTAGCCGGAGCCTCGTTCATGGCGAAACTGGCCCGCGCGGGCGGCGGCTTTCAGGCCACCACCTCGGCCCCAGAGATGATCGGCCAAATGCAACTGCTGGATGTGGACGATATCCACACGGCGCGGCTGAAGATCTATGAACACAAGGCCTCTCTACTCGAGGAAGCAGACGCCATTGACCCCGTCCTTAAAAAATTCGGCGGCGGTGCGCGCGATCTCGAAGTTCGAGTGATCGAATCATCGCCGATTGGGCCTTTCATCGTCATCCATCTCATCTATGATGTGCGC
>JAKANW010000486.1 GCA_021823555.1 Chloroflexota bacterium | reverse complement strand
GTGAAACGGCCCAGCGAAGGATCCATCCAACGCGACTGGAACCAGTAAATTCCCAGGCTGGCTTCCTTTCAGCGGCTAGTTATGCCAATTGCGCTTCCAATTCATCTGGCGAATTGACCGGTTGCTGGCACACGAATCCCTGGCAAACGTACGCGGTGACTTCACCATTCAACAGCGGCCGGTCCTGGAGCAGTGCCGGTGAACCTGGCGCAGGCGGATAGGTGGAAATGGCCGTTACTTGTCTGGGCCGATAATGTTTCCAAAGGGATTTTATCAACACTGTTGTCTTGGCATCGCTGGGATCGCCGATGATGGCGATTTCGTGTACCGGCCCGACCGCAAAGTCTGCGGCACATAGCCATTTGGCAAACGATGTCGGGTATCGCTGAAACAAACTGCTCATCGAAGTCAGCATCTCTTCGGCGTGGCCGCGCCAATCTGTGCGGTCGCCATAGGCTGCCAGTTCGAGCAGGGTGGTGACGGCAAGCGCATTTCCAGAAGGAGTGGCGTTGTCTTGGGTGTCTTTGGGGCGCACCAGGAGCGCTTCGTGATCGTCGCGCGTGTCGAAGAAGCCGCCTTGCGGGTCGGAAAAATGTGCAACCATTTCATCGGCCAATTTCAGGGCAGTGGCATACCATTCTGGGTTGGGATCAGTTTGATAAACGGACAGGAGCGCCAAAGTCAAACCGGCGTAATCTTCAAGGTAAGCGTTGTGTTTGGCCTGCCCGGCCCGCCAGGAACGGAGCAGGCGTCCATTCTTGTAGAGATTGTCGAGCAGAAAGTGCGCGTTACGGGTCGCCGCGTTTCGGTAATCCTCCCGGTTTAGATAGCGGCCCGCTTCCGCGAACGCCAACAGGGCCAGCGCGTTCCACATGACCAGAACTTTGTCGTCCGTTCCGGGTCGGACGCGGCCGTTGCGGGCGCGCAAAAGCCGGGCGTGGCACTCGGTCAGTTTTTGGGTGACCGCCTCGGGGTCCAGGTGGAAGCGTGCCGCGAGGGAGGCGTTATCCAGGGCGCGCTGGAGGATGATCTTCCCCTCCCAGTTTCCCAGCGGGGTAATTCCATAGGCGGCCTTGAAAAACTCGAAATCGCTCCCCAATGAATTTTGAATCTCGTCCTGCGTCCAGACATAAAACCGGCCCTCCTCGCCCTCGGAATCGGCGTCCAAACTACTGACAAAGCCGCCTCCCGGCAATGTCATTTCGCGTAGGATAAAGTCCAGCGTTTCCTCGCAGACTCGGCGATAGTTCGACGCGCCTGTTACGAGGAATGCGTGCAAGTAGGTGAGCGCGAGTTGGGCGTTGTCGTACAACATTTTTTCGAAATGGGGCGTTCGCCAGAAGTTGTCCACGCTGTAACGGGCAAACCCGCCGCCGACTACATCGTACATGCCGCCGCGTGACATGGCATGGAGAACATGTTGTATAGCTTTGAGAATTTGACCGTGCTGGGGGGAATCGGTCAACAGGCGGCGGAGGAGAAATTCAATGGTCATGGGTTGAGGAAATTTAGGGGCGCTTCCCCAGCCTCCGTAGCCCCAGTCGTACGCGCCTAACAGGGCTTGGGTCACTGCTTCGAGGGTCTGGTCGGTGACTTCGGCTCTATTTTCATTGCGTAGTGTCTGCGGCTGGATGTGTTGAAGTACCTGGCTGCTGACGCGGTCCACCTCAGCGCGTTCTTCGCGCCACACTTTGGCGATGCTGACCAAAATCTCTTTAAATGAAGGGGTGTTGTAGCGGCGAACAGGGGGAAAGTACGTGCCGGCGTAAAAGGGTTGGAGGTCTGGCGTGAGGAAGATGGACATCGGCCAGCCGCCTGAACCGGTGAGGGCTACCGTGGCTTGCATGTAGATGCTGTCCAGATCGGGGCGTTCCTCCCGGTCCACTTTGATACAGATAAAATTCTCGTTCATCAAAGCGGCGGTTTCCGGGTTCTCGAAGGACTCATACTCCATGACGTGGCACCAATGGCAGGCCGCGTATCCGATGCTGAGGAAGATAGGCTTGTTTTCTGTGCGGGCCTTTTGGAGGGCTTCTTCGCCCCAAGGATACCAGTCTACGGGATTATTGGCGTGTTGAAGCAGGTAAGAGGAATTTTCGTTGGCGAGATGGTTGGGCATGGGGACCTATAATTGAGAGAGATGTGTGCAATTTTGCCTGAAGATGGGAGGAACTGCAAGAGGAGAGAATATTCCTGGCAAAACCGCCTTTTGACGCTGCATTAACATTTTTTTAAGAAAAACGTAGGTTGACGCCAGGTTTATGATATGCAATAATGTAACCGGTTACAGTAACCGGTTACATTATGAGCCGACGTTCATCATCTGTTACGATCCGAGATGTAGCCCGCAAAGCAGGGGTGTCTGTTGCGACTGTCAGCCGCTATATTAATCACAATGTAACTGTTTCACCCGAAGTATCGGAACGCCTCCAAACGGTAATGCGGGAGTTGAGGTATGTTCCTCACGCTGCCGCTCGTCATCTGGCTACCCAGAAGACCCGTGTGATCGGACTTTTGCTCAGTAATTTGCAGAATGACTTTTTTGTTCCCTTGCTGAACGGCGTGGAAGGCGTGATTCGAAAAAAAGGCTATAACCTGATTGTTGCCACGTATCATGCGGATAGCCGTAGCGAAACCCTTCCTCCCATTGGCCCTCACAATACAGATGGCATGTTGGTATTTTCGGATGGTCTCGTTGATGAAGACCTTGCACACTACAGTTCAACCGGCTTTCCCATGGTATTGGTTCACCGTACTTCTCCTTCTTCTGTAAATATCCCCAGTGTAACCGTTGAAAACGTGGAAATCACGAAAAAATTGATAGGGCATCTCATTCAGGAACATGGCAGGAGGCGCATTCTGTTTATGCGCGGCCCGGTCCATCAGGAAGATTCGCATTTGCGCGAGAGGGGATATAAACTGGCCCTGGAAGAGAACGGGATCCCTTTTGATGAAAAGCTTCTCATCAATGGCGAATTCGAACGCGGCACAGCGTACCGGGCTTTGCTTGAATTCCTGGGTGCTGAAACGCGGGTCGAATTTGATGCCATATTTACAGGCGATGATGATGCAGCTGTGGGTGTGCTGAGGGCCTTGCATCAGTACGGTTTTCGAATCCCTGATGATGTTTCGGTGGTCGGATTTGACGACTTGGACTTTGCCAGTTTTCTGAATCCACCCCTCACCACTGTCAAGGCGCCCACCGAATCGGTTGGAAGAATCGCAACAGAGCGATTGTTCGGTCTGCTCGAAAACCGAACGACAGATGGAAGCATGGTACTTCCCACCGAGATCGTGATACGTCACTCATGTGGTTGCCGATATGTGCAACAAACCTTGTAAAGGAGGTGAAATTCACGAATAAATAGTAATTTATGCAAAAGGCTGTCAAATTTAACTTTCTAGTATGAGGAGAATACTCACCATGAAGAAGCTTCTGTACGTTCTTTCTTTTGTGATCATCGCATCGATGATCCTCACCGCGTGCGGGACCCCAACGCCCGTTGCTACTCAGCCTCCGGCTACTCAGCCTCCGGCTACCCAACCTCCGGCCACACAGCCACCAGCTACTCAGCCTCCGGCTACAGAGGCGCCCGTGACGCTTCCTCGCAATGAGACGCTGTACTTCAATGGCCAACAATGGGGCTCGGTTGTCTGCTGGAATCCTTACTCTTCCAACTGCAACAATGCGATGGCGATTGCCCAACAGGATAACGCCCGCGTCACCATGTTCGAGACCCCGTATCTTTATGACATGATGGATGGCAAGGTGTA
>JAKANW010000009.1:6187-17155 GCA_021823555.1 Chloroflexota bacterium | reverse complement strand
CATCTTGAATAACAACAAAATCTGCCGATTGAGATCTGGCTCTCACGGCAAATTTTGTCTTGGGTTCCATAAAACTAAATCAAGAAGAAATTATGTCAGCACTTGACAGGTGCAGTAATCGGTACCGGTGAGACAGGCTTTCCGGGCCAGCACACTGCCCGCGCCCTTCCCGAGCGCAGCGACCAGCCGTTCCTTCTTGGGCGTGACTTTTCCCCCGTTCAAGAACTCATCCAAAACGGCGTTCCTCCCATCCAGGCGGACCTGCGCGACCGCGCCGCAATCATCGCCGCCTGTCAGGGCAAGGATGCAGTCACCCATGCCGGGACCAGCCTGGCCATCAGCGGCTCGCGTCGCGAAATCTTCGAGATCAACATTGGCGGGACGGGTGCAGGTCTCACCCTGGGTGTAATGGCAACAGTATTTTAGGAGACCCGTTGCAACAATTTTCACTTCTGATATAATAGCCGCATGTTGAATGTAACGCTCAATTCTTCTTACTATTATTTCCACCCTTAATCATGCGGTGGTGAGATGAACGCGCCCACACCATCGCGGGCGCGTTTTTATTTGCCATTTTATTCGGGAGGTTCCCATGAATTTTGACGAACAAGTTGAACTTTTGATGCAGGGCACTGAATATGGCGATGAAGACCTCAAAAAAGCCATGACCGCCGAATTGCGCCAGCGCCTGCTGGATGCCCAGAAAGAGGGCAGGCCGCTGCGCATCTATTGCGGCTACGACCCGCGCACCTCGGATCTGCACCTGGGCCATACGATCACCATGCGCAAACTGCGCCAGTTCCAGGATCTGGGCCACGAGGTGACGTTCCTGATTGGCACGGGGACGAGCATGGTGGGCGATCCGTCGGACCAGGATAGATTGCGCGCGGTGTTATCGAAGGAAGAGACCGAATACAACGCCCGCACGTACGCCGAGCAGGCGTTTACCATTCTTGACCGCGCGAAGACGAAGATTCGTTTCAATCACGAGTGGCTGCTCGATCTCAAGCTGGCCGACCTGATCAAACTCGGTTCGGCCTTCACTATCCAGCAATTCATCTCGCGCGAGAACTTCAGGCTGCGCTGGGAAAAAGGTGATCCGGTCTACCTGCATGAAACGTTCTATGCGTTGATGCAGGGCTATGATGCGGTCGCCATGAATACCGATGTTCAAGTTGGCGGTAGTGACCAGCTATTCAATATCATCACCGCCGGACGCAAACTGCAGGAGCTATATGGGCAGCGGCCCCAGGTCGGCGTTCTGTTGGACATCCTGCCCGGCACGGATGGCATCATACGGATGTCCAAATCGCTGGGCAATCACATCCCGATCCACGCGGCGCCCGAGGACATGTACGGCAAAGTGATGAGCCTGCCCGACAACGTCATGCTGACTTATTTCAAATTGGTCACGCGCTATGCGCCGGCCCAGATCAAAGAAATCGAAACCGCGCTGGCAGACGGCTCGCGTCATCCGCGCGACATCAAGATGGAACTGGCGCGTGAGATCGTTGACATTTTCCACGGCAAGGCCGTGGCTGAGGAAGCTGAACAGCAATTTAAGCGCGTCTTCCAGGAACGGGAAGCGCCTGAGGAGATGGAAGGGTTCACGCTTAAGCCGGGGGCGACGGTCACGGACGTTTTAATGGAATCCGGTTTGGCATCCAGCAAGAGCGAGGCGAAGAGGCTGATTGATCAGAAAGGTGTCCGACTGGACGGCGAAACCCTCGAACGAGGGGATGTTTCCTTCCCACATCCCGGTGTGTTGCAGGTTGGGAAACGGCGCTTTGTGCGCGTAAAATAACAAGAGCGGGATGGCTGCCGGCAGCCATCCCGCTCAGTATTCTTCTTCAAGAATCATCTTGAGGAACTCATCAACCACTGCCGGGTCAAAACGATTTCCAGCTTCATTCTTCAAATATTCAATGATCTGCTCTCTTGGCCAGGCCTCTCGATAGGGACGGTCATAAAGGAGGGCGTCCCACACATCCACCACCGTAAATATCCGTGCTGACAGTGGAATCTCCTCGCCTTTCAGGCCGCGCGGGTAGCCTTTGCCATCCCATCGCTCATGATGACAATACGGAATATCCAGAATCGGTCTCAGGTATGCGATGGGATAAAGTAGATCATAGGCATGTTGTGGATGCTGTCGCATCTCGGCCCATTCTTCCTCAGTTAATGGCCCGTTCTTCTTCAAGATATTGTCAGGAACGGCCATTTTACCGATATCATGTAACAGCACACCGCGGCGGACATGGATCAGGTCCGCTTCGGGCATACCCAGGCGCCGGGCCAGTCGAAGCGTCTGCTCAGTGACACGCAAGGTATGCCCCTGCGTTTCCTTATCGCGTAATTCAAGGGCTTTCCCCCACCCTTCCAGGGTCGTATCATAGGCCAGGGAAAGTTCCTGATTCGAGCGTTGCAGGTTATCAAAGAGTTGTGAATTGTCAATTGCGATCGCGGCCTGACCGGCCATGGTGTGGAAGAAATCCAGCCAATCTTCTTCAGGGAGCAATGAGTGACGCCTATAGACTTCCAGTATGCCTTTAACCTGTCCCTTGCTGATTAACAGTGTAGCGTAATAACTGACAAATTTTTCTGCAGCCACAAGCTCCTTACGATGGAAGGCAGGATCCAAGTTCACATCTTCAATATAGATATCCTTACGTTCCAAAAACGTATCATTCAACAGCCGATTGCCAACAACTACAAAGATCTGCGGGCTGCCAGTTTGGGAAAAACCAAGGCTGGCAATGTGGGTCAAGGTGCGCAGATCAGAATTGTAGGACAGAATATCCGCGGCATCCACATCCAACAGGGTTATGACGTGATCCAGCAGGATATTAAGGGTTACACGCAGGTCGAAACTGGATGCAATGGCTGTATCCACATCCCGCAATGCCGTCAGGCGGCGAACTTGTTCTTCGCTTTGCTCGTACAATTGGACGCGATGAATGGCGCTCCCGGCAATCTCGGCTATGGTTGTCAGGATCTGAACTCGATCCGGTTCCACTTTGCGCGGCGGAGGCAGGGTGACCACCATTACCCCAATGGTTTGGGTCGTGGTCCGGATCGGGACCGCGACGCCGCACCATCCCTGCCCAAATTTGTCTCTCACTGATGGGTGGGTATAGATATCGGTCTGAATATCTTCGATGACATGTACTTCCCCGGTTTTATAAACATACCCAACAATTGAATCTTCAGGCTCCATACTTTTGATATCCACCTGTTGATGCCAGCCGCTGGAAATTTTTTGATCCAATTTATTGGTTGAGGCATTATGTAACCAAATGGATGCAGCATCAGTATCCATGATGCGAACAATTTCTCTCATCAGAATGGGAAGCATCTCATCCGGACCCCGTGCCGCACGTACGGAGAATGAAACGCGGCGAGCGACCTCTAAGTCATCAAGCCGCCGGCGATTCGCTTCGTACAGGCGGGAGGAGTGAATTGCAGCGGAGGCTTGGTGAGCAAATGTCTGCGCCAATGCAGCAGAATTCTCATCGAAGGTGCCCACCTTGTAGCTATCAAGCGTGATGTATCCAATGATTTGCCCGCGTGTAATCAAAGGGACCCCCATCCAACCGCGCACTTTGTCCGCCGCTGCCCAGCGCTCAAAGCGCGGATCCACCTGGGCATCGTAAAGGATAACCGGTGTACCTTTCTCAAGAACCGCTTGCAATAACTTATTATCCGCAGGGAAACTTTGATTGAGCGCTTCTTCCAAATTCGGAAGGCCTTGAGCAGCCGTGATTCTAACCATATCCCCTTCCTGCAAAAGCATGGATGCGCTGTCGTACGGAACAACCTGTCTAAGGGCAACCAGGATGGTTTGAAGGACCTCCTCTGACTCCAAGGAGGAAGTAACGGCAGCCGCTGCCAGACGCAGATTCTCTGCTTCCTGGCGCCGCCGCTGCTCTGACTCAAAGATACGCGCATTCCCAATAGCATTAGCTGCGTTGTTTGCAATAGCAAACGCCAGTTCTTCGTCCTGTTCGGTAAAATGGTTGACCTGTTCGCTATCAAGGGTGGCAATCCCGATGGCATTTCCCTTAAAGATGATGGGGACGCCCAGAAATGACCGTACATTTTCCGTACCGGGCAGCCAGCGAAAACGCTCGTCTCCCCTGGCATCGGCAATGCGAACAGCGTGTTTTTGAGTCGCGATTTCATTATTCAATGGGAAATCATCCAGGAGGAGCACATTCCCCGGTCTGATCGTTTGAAGATCAAACCCAATCGTTGCCGATACGCGCAGACGATCGCTGTTTAGTAACTGGATCGTTCCGGCACTGGCCGGGATCAATCCAAGCAGATGCCCTAAAATTCTTTCGAGCGTCTCCTCCAGGTCCAAAGAAGATGCTGCGACACGCATCAAATCCAACATGGATGCTTCGCGCAAACGCTGCTTTTGTTCTGCTTCAAAGGAGCTTGCATTCTGAATGGCAATGGCGACTTGATTGGCAAACGTTTGTACAAGGGTTGCCTGCTGGTGGGAGTAGACGCCGGGATGATAGCTGCCCAAGGCAAGGAATCCAATGATTTTATTGTTTACAACGAGTGGTACGCTTAACCAACCCCGAATAGCTTCCATCCCTGGAACATTTTTCAAGCGCGGCTCTATTTGAGCATCCTCGATAATAACCGGTTCCTGTTCAGCATTAACCAGGTTTGATAGGGCGTCAAATGAAATGAACTTATGGATGACTTCATCGGACAAACCATGTCCTGCAACCACCTCCAGTTGACCATTATTCTCCAGCACCACCAAAGCACTATCAAACCCGGCAAAGGTTGGCAGTAAATCCAGTGTGGACTGTAACAGGGTGGTCAAATCAAGGCTTTTGGTAAGAGAGATAGTCGCCTCTCGCAGGTTTTCAGCGTCGCGGGTCCGCCGTCGTTCCGCCTCAAACAACTTCAACTTCTCGATCGCGGTCCCAATTCCACCAGCGATGGTATTCAACAACCGTTCGTCTGTTTCCGTGAAAGCATCTTTTTGTTTACTTTCGAGGTTGATGACGCCAACGACCTCTCCACCGGAAATAATTGGCGCACACAATTCTGAACAAATACCTTGTGTAATTTGCACATATTCAGGCACTGCCGAAACGTCTGCCAGGCGCATTGCCTTTCTGGTGGATACAGCCTTTCCGGTCACTCCACGATCTACACTCAACGGAACCCGGATATCGTACAGCGTATATCCCCTGTAAGATGGGTGTGGAATGAGAACTTGTTTATTATCAGATAACAGGAGGATGCCGCAGTTGTCGGGGTGCAGGGTATCATCAATAATCTCTGTGATACGCGACAACAGATCATCCAAATTGGGCGCGGACGAGTTGGCAAGTGCAACCGCATGAAGCATCATTAATTCTTCGAGTTGCTTTTGAACGGACTGTCCCACCTTTTCCTTTTGGATGGCCGCGCTCAAAATATTAGACGCGGTGCGCAAGGCATCTATCTCACTCTCACTCCAATTTCGTTCAGTTTTGCAATCATCCAAGCCAATGAATCCCCACCAGTTGTTCTCTGTCATGATAGGTACACAGATCAGGGACAGGATATCCTCACGGATAAACTCTTCCCGTTCACCGGCTGGCAGGCGACCGACAATGCCCTGAAACGGTTCGCCCCTCTGGAAATATTCTAACCACCTCCCCAATCCATTTGCCACAAAGTCAAATTTTTGGAGGCGCGGATTGTTGATCTGCGGTTCGACATCCGGGGCTGACCATTCAAATAATTGGGACACGACATGCGCTTGAGTAAAATGTCGTTTGAAAATATATACCCGGCTGGCATCCGCCGCACGGCCCAATTTCTCCAAAATTTGGTTAATATTATTTGTCCAAACTGGCGATTTCAAGAATTGATCAGCAGCAAAGGCGATTGCATTCAAGATTGCCTCTCGACGGCTTAAATCAGCTCTGGCGCGTTTCTGCTCGGTAATATCATGGAACATCGCCAAAACGCAGTCCTGATCCCCTAACTGCATTAATTCATAAAAGACCAGGACATCTTTCATTTCTCCGGAGATGGTCTTGAAGGTAGCTTCCAGACCGCGAATTGATTTCTTCTGCCTCAACTGTTGGGAGAGTGTTTTCCTCTCGAACCCCCCATCCAGAAAATTCAATTCGGGCGCAGGATGGTTGTTTACCTGTTTGCGGGTCAATCCTGATAAACGCCAGTAAGCCTGGTTCGCGTCGATAAATTTATCGTCATCCAGGCTGGTAATGCAAATCGCCATCGAACTGGCCTGGAAGACTTTGCTGAAACGTTCCTCACCCTGACGTATTGTTTCTTCAACCCGCCTTTGTTCCGAAATATCCATTAGGATTCCCTGCCAATACATGGGAACCCCATTCTCATCGCAGATTACAACCGCCTGGTCCCGCAGCCAGATAATCCTGCCATCCTTTGTGATGGCGCGATATTCAACCTGATACGGTTCAAGCGTTTGAGCAGTGTGTTCATCCTCGCTTAGCACAGCCTCCCGATCGTCGGGATGAATGGCCTCTCTCCATAATTCAGGGTTCTTGTGCAATTCATCAATGGTATACCCCAAAATTTTTTCGATCTGAGGACTAATATAGGAATGGAAATTTTCCTTGTTATGTTCCTCCGTATAAACAGCAGCAGGGAGTTGTTCCACAAGCACACGGTAACGCGCCTCCGCCAGGCGAAGATTAGTTTCAGCCCATTTTCGCTCGGATATATCTTGCACAAAACCCTCAAAATAAAGTAAATGGCCTGCCTCATCTCGAACGATGCGAGCATTGGTAGAAGTCCAGATAATACTGCCATCTTTCCTGAAATTTTGAGCTTCGAATTTTTCTACAGCGCCCCTTTCAGTCAACAGATCAATAAATCTTTGCCTGTTTTCCAAAGAAATGTGAAGTTGGATACCAATATTACCGATCTGCGCAATCATCTCACCAGGAGACTCATAGCCAAAAATTTTCGCCATGGCAGGATTAACAGTAAGAAATTTCCCATCCTGGGAGGATTGGAAAAATCCATCAACTGCATTTTCGAAGATGTCCTTGAATTTATTTTCCGCGACCTCCTGGGCATGGATTTCTTCTTTCAGGAGCAGAAACAGGATGCCAGCAGTCACGATGACAAAAAACCAGCCCTTATAAGTCTGGATTATTCCAAGGGATTGTTGATCCCTGATGAATACATCAATGGCCCGGTCGGAAAGCAGAATCCATAAGCCCCCAATGAAACCATACAGGAGCGCTACCCGAATTGCGAAGGAAAGGCGCGGTAATTTCATGAGCGAATCACAAATATCTTTCATTTCATTATAGGCTGAATTTGCTGATTTTGAATAGATAAATCATTCCAGTTTCCCTCTGGCCGATTTCTAATAAGCAAAAGCGACCTTTCAAGAGGTCGCTGAGAGGCGTCGACGGGATTCGAACCCGTGGTGAGGGTTTTGCAGACCCTTGCCTTACCACTTGGCCACGACGCCATTTATATAAATAAAAGAGCGGGCGATGGGATTCGAACCCACGACCTTCTCCTTGGCAAGGAGACGTTCTACCACTGAACCACGCCCGCATTTCCTGGCCGCTCTTACTGACCGAGAGTGCCGAGACCCAGGATCGAACTGGGGACACCGCGATTTTCAGTCGCGTGCTCTACCAACTGAGCTATCTCGGCCAAGTATTTGGTTGTTAAGCGTCCGTGATTTTACTAGTAGATATAGAGATTGTCAAGCAATCATTCGATAGCCCCTCCAGGCCTGTACAAAAACCCCGCTTATGCCGTGTGTTGCGAAGTTTTGAACCTGCTTTTGGCAGGTTGGGCTCCGACCCAGAAACGCCGCCTTGGCTCAGGCCTATCGCGTTATTTCTGTAAGATAAGAACCCTTTTTATCAGTGTTGGCTCAAAACCTAGAGTGCAACATCACGAACACAGCAGGGCTGCAATTCTTATACCATAATCCATAGTGCAATGGTAGAGAAAAATTAGTTGCCTTTCTCGCGTTTTTATGCTACGCTTTACATGTCTGAACCAATACTTTTTACGGAGGAATATATGGCGACTGTTCCGGGAATTGACGTTTCCTACTGGGACTCTGGGGTTGACTGGCCCAAGGTGCGCGCGACTGGCCAGCGGTTCGTTATTGTCAAAGCAACTGAAGGAATCACCTATACGGATCCGACCTTTGCCGGTAACTGGTCCGGCGCGAAAACGGCCGGTCTCTTGCGAGGGGCTTATCACTTCTTTCACTGCAACGTGGACGCCGCAAAACAAGCCGATTACTTTATCAAAGCCGTCAAAGCCACGAACGATAACGGGGAACTTCCCATGACGTTGGATCTTGAGACCAATGATGGGTTAACAAGCGCCAAGATCGTCCCAATGGTCAAGACCTGGCTGGATGCCGTGGAGTCGGCTTTTGGAAGAAAGCCGATCATTTACTCAGGTCAGTTTTTCCTGCAAAGCTATCTATCGGTAACGGGAGGCGGCCCTCCACCGTGGGCTAAGGATCATCCACTCTGGCTGGCGCAGTATCCGAATCAATACACGCCGGAGATGCAGCCCACACTGCCGCGCGGCTGGTTCAAGTGGACCATCTGGCAATACAGCGATAAAGGCGACGTCAATGGCATTAACGCCAAGGCGGATATGGATCTTTTCAACGGAGCGCTTCAGGATCTGTATGCCTTTGCCGGTGTACCAATCCCAACCACACCCGACGCAACGGCGAAGTCTTACACTGTCGCTGCGGGCGACTCGTTTGAGACGATCGCGAATAAGTTTGGTGTGACCGTACGCGAATTGGTTTCGGCCAATTCGCAACTGCTCAAGGTGGGAGATTCGTTAACGGTACCGGCTCCAGAGGCGATACCGAACGAAGGCGGAGGCAGCTCCGGGGGAGCGGGAAGCGGGTCTCCACCCAGGACGTATACAGTCAAGGCTGGTGATACACTTTCGTTTATTGCCATCAAGTTCGGGGCGACAGTAGCAGCCATTGCATCGGCAAACAACATCAAAGATCTGAATAGCATAAAAGTGGGGCAAGTCCTAAACATCCCGTGATTCAAAAAGCCTGGCGGGCGTTCCGTCGGGCTTAATATTTTGAGAAGAGGAGGATCCTATGGCTTTCACCTTTGGCGTTGATGTGTCTTCGTATGAGCCGCGTGTAGATTGGCATGCGCTGAGGGCACAAGGGGTGCGCTTCGCGTTTATCCGCGCCACTTCGGGCATCGGCTACGTGGACCCCAGTTTTGCCGAGCATTGGGCAGGTGCGCGTCAGGCGGGGATCTTGCGTGGGGCTTATCATTATATGATCGCCCTGCAGGACCCTACCAAGCAGGCCAACCTTTTCATCAAGACCGTGGGGACGGGTCTTGGCGAGCTGCCACCCATCGTTGACTTTGAGGACAAGTACAATGAGACCGCTTCCAACCGGCGGGTGGTGGACACCGGCAAGGCGATCTTGGATCAGGTGGAGGCGGCTTTCGGACGCAAGCCGATGGTTTATTCGCGGCGCACCTATTTTCTGGAGCACATGGCCGTTGCCGGGAAGCAACCCACCTGGGCCAAAAATTATCCGCTATGGGTGGCGCAATATCCGTACGTCTACGCCGAGGGGAATATGCCAACCCAGCCCGAAGGTTGGCAGGACTGGAAGTTCTGGCAGTATTCAGAGTCCGGCATCATCGAGGGTGTGACAGATGAGATCGGGCGCCCGACCGAGATTGACCTGGACTGGTTCCGCGGCACGGCGGAAGAGTTGTACGCCTTTGCCAATGTGGAACAGCCGCAGCCAACCCAGTATGTGGTGCAACCGGGCGATACGTTCAAGTCCATTGCAGTGACGCACGAGATGAAGATCGAGGAACTGCTGGATGCCAACCCGAACCTGCTCAAAGTAGGGGCGGTTTTGACCATCCCGGCGCATCTGGTCATTAACGATCCGGTCCCGATTGGCCCCGTGAACCCAGTAGATGACAACCCGGTAACATATACTGTCAAGCCAGGGGATACGCTCAGCGTGATTGCAGCACGTTTCCATACTACGGCGGGAGCAATCCAGGCCATCAACCCGACTATCACCAATCCCAATTTGATCTTCGTTGGGCAGGTGATCGTGATCCCTTCGTAAAAGAATGTAAAAATCGGGCCCCAAAGGCTTTCGAAAGTCTTTGGGGCTTGATTTGTTTATGGATATACTCTCTTGATCATCCTCGGAAATGCAATTGCCTCGCGAATATGTTCGATGCCGCAGATCCAGGATGTGACGCGTTCCACACCCATGCCAAAGCCGCTGTGCGGCACGGAGCCAAACTTGCGCAAGTCGAGATACCACTTGAAGGCTTCCTCAGGCAGTCCCTGGTCGTGGATGCGCTTGAGCAGCAGGTCGGGGTCGCTGATACGCTCGGAGCCGCCGCAGATCTCGCCGTAGCCTTCAGGGGCCAGCAGGTCCACGCTCTTGCAGACTTCAGGGCGGTTGGGCCACGGTTCCATGTAGAAGGCCTTGACCGCGGTCGGGTAGCCGTAGACGAAGACGGGCTTGCCGAACTGCTGGGTGATGGCGGTTTCGTGCGGCGCGCCGAAGTCAATGCCCCAGTCGAATTTGAGCAGAGCTTTCTTCTCGGGATCGGTTTCTTTTTCGTACATGTCTTGCATCATCCTGGCGGCGTCATCGTAGGAGATGCGCGGGAAGGGCGCCTTGATATTTTCCAACTTCGAGATGTCGCGGCCCAGTGACTTGAGTTCGGGCAGGCGCTCGCGCAGCACGCGCTGGACGATGTGGGTCAACATTTGCTCTTCAACTTCCATCAACCCGTCGAGGTCGCAGAAGGCCATCTCAGGTTCGAGCATCCAGAACTCGGTCAGGTGACGGCGGGTCTTGGATTTCTCGGCGCGGAAGTTGGGCCCGAAGCAGTAGACCTTGCCAAAGGCGAAGATGTTGGCTTCGTTGTAGAGCTGACCCGT
>JAKANW010000009.1:0-6177 GCA_021823555.1 Chloroflexota bacterium | reverse complement strand
TCGAAGTATTCGGTCTCGAAGAGGGTGGTTGTACCCTCAGCGGCGGCGGGAGTCAGGATGGGCGTGTCCATGGCGATGAAGCCGTTGGTGTCCAGCCACTCGCGGGTGGCGGCCATCACGGTGGCGCGGATGCGCAGGATGGCCCACTGGCTCTGCATGCGGATCCACAAGTGACGATTGTCGAGCGCGAAGTCCACGCCGTGATCCTTGAGCGCCATCGGGTAGTCAGGCTCGGCGGCTTGCACGATCTTCAAATCTTTGATGCCGAGTTCGAATCCGCCAGGGATGCCAGGCGCGCGCTTGTCCTCGCGCACCGCGCCCGTGATGATGACCGATGATTCCTGAGGCAGGCGCATGATCTGGTCGAAAAGCTCCTCGGGCAGATCGCCCTTGAAGGCCACGCACTGCACAAAGCCCGATCCGTCGCGCACGAGCAGGAAACATAACTTGCCTTTGTCGGTGCGGTTGTATACCCAGCCCTGCACGGTGACTTCCTGGCCTGCGCATTTTGAGATGTCTGAGACTCTGATAATTGCCATAAGGTTCTCCTCGTTGATGACCGTGGACGATAGAAACGGTCTACGGTCTATTGTCCACCGTCGATTTTAATATGTAATTCCTTCAACTGCTTCTCTTCCACCGCGGACGGCGCATCGGCCATCACGTCGCGTCCGCTTTGGTTCTTGGGGAAGGCGATCACTTCGCGGATGTTGGGTTCGTCGGCCAGCAGCATCACCAGGCGGTCAATGCCAGGCGCCATGCCGCCGTGCGGCGGCGCGCCATACTCGAACGCCTCCAGCATGTGACCGAACTTGGCCTGGATGTCTTCATCCTTCAAGCCGAGCAGTTGGAAGATCTTGGTCTGGATATCGCGGCAGTGAATGCGGATCGAACCTGAGGCCATCTCGTAGCCATTGCAGACCATGTCATACGCATCCGACAGGATCGAGCCAGGGTCGGTGTCGAACTTCGACAGGTCGTCCAGTTGCGGCATGGTGAACGGGTGATGCTCGGCGTCCCAGCGCTGCTCCTCCTCGTTCCAAGCGAACATCGGGAAATCCACTACCCAGGCAAAGGCCATCGTGTCCTTGTCGGCCAGGTTCAACTTGTCGCGGAAGACGAGCCGCAGACCGCCCAGCACCTTGTTGACCACGGCGCGGGCATCCGCTGCAAACAGGATCAGGTCGCCATCTTTGACGTTCAAGCGGGACCTGAGCGCATCCACCTCCGCTGTGGTGACGAACTTCCCAGCGGTTCCCTTCACGCCTTCGCTTGTTACCGCTACTGTGGCGAGACCCTTGGCCCCCAGCGACTTTGCGGCATCCGTCAGCGCATCCACCTCCTTGCGGGAGGTTTCCGCGCAGCCAGGGGCGACGATGCACTTGATCAGGCCGCCAGCCTCGAGCGCAGACTGAAAGACGCGGAATTCGCTTTTGGCGAAGATGTCGCTTACGTCGGTCAGTTCCATCCCAAAACGCAGGTCGGGCTTATCCGAGCCGTATTTCTCGACGGCTTCATGGTGTGAGAATTTCGGCCACGGAGATGAAAGCAGCTTCTTGTGCGGGGCGACGGCGGGGAGCATCTCGGTGTAGAGTTGCTCGACCAGCGCCAGCACGTCATCGCGGTGCACGAAGGACATCTCCAGATCGAGCTGGGTGAACTCGGGCTGACGGTCGCCGCGCAGGTCTTCGTCGCGGAAGCAGCGCGCGATCTGGAAGTAACGATCCATGCCTGCCACCATCAACAACTGCTTCAGTTGCTGCGGCGACTGCGGCAGGGCGTAGAAGTGACCAGGGTGGAGGCGCGACGGCACGAGATAGTCGCGCGCGCCCTCAGGCGTAGCCTTGAACAGGATCGGCGTCTCGACTTCGATGAAACCGTGTTGATCCATGAAGTCGCGCATAAACTTGATGACACGGTGGCGCAGCACCATGTTGCGGCTCATGCGTTCACGGCGCAGGTCGAGGTAGCGATATCTCAGGCGGATGTCTTCGTTCTCGTCCTCATCGCGGCTGACCACAATGGGCGTGGCCTTGGACTGGTTCAGCACGATCACCTTGCGGGCTTCGAGTTCGATCTCGCCCGTGGCCATCTTTGGGTTGAACTGGTCGCTGGGGCGCATCTTGACGATGCCTTCGATTTGCAGCACCCACTCGGCTTTGGACGATTCAATCGCCTGGTGTGCGTCGGGGTAAGCCTCGGGATTGGTGACGATCTGGGTGATTCCGTAGCGGTCGCGCAGCACGAGGAAGACCACCCCGCCAAAGGTGCGGAAGTTGTGCACCCAGCCCGCCAGGGTCACGGTTTGACCCGCGTGGGCGGCGCGTAATTCGCCGCAAGAATGAGTTTTGTACATAGCGCCTCCGAATTTGATCCACGAAGAGCACGCAGGGCACGAAGAAAATCTCTTAAGAAATTCGTGTTCTTAGTGTCCTTCGTGGACAGTTTTATACAAAATAAATCGCCCTTCGCTTGTGCGTTGGGCGATTAGGTTTACGATGGATTTTCGTTAACCAGCCAAGCTTCGCCCAACGATGCGAGGATCGTCATTGTCATCGTTATTGTTGGCGAAGGGCAGTTTGGGTTGCATGGCGGCAATTATAGCATGGAGGTTGTCATCGGCGTAGGTCACGCTTCGAGTGGCTTATATGTTATAATCTTACCAGTAAGATAAGGAGAAAAAATGGAAACCCTTGCCACAACTCGCATGTCCTCGAAGGGGCAGATTGTCATTCCTGAAACGATTCGAAAACGGTTGAATTTACAGGCAGGTGCTCAATTCGTTGTCGTTGGTGATGACGATGTAGTGATCTTAAAAGCCATCGCCCAGCCCGACATAGACACCTTTGATGCGCTCATTCAGCAAGCGCGCCAGCAAGCAAAACAGGCTGGACTGAAACATACAGACATCGCAAAAGCGGTCTCCAGGGCACGGTCGAAAAAGTGAAAGTTGTTCTTGATACAAATGTGTTTGTTTCAGGCGTCTTTTTCAGCGGACCGCCTTATCAAATCCTGCGCGCATGGCGGGACGAAAAGTTTGATTTGATTGTCTCGCTTGATATTTTGGAGGAGTATCGCCACGTTGGAGAAGAATTGGCGGCGGAGCGCCCAACCATCAACCTGGAACCAGCTTTGGAATTTATCATCCAACACGCCGAGGTTGTAGCTGCTCCACCGCTTCTCGATCAGGTCTGCGAAGACCCTGATGATGACAAGTTTCTTGCCTGTGCATTGGCAAGCGGAAGTAAATTGGTTGTAAGCGGGGACAAGCATTTGCTCAAGGTCTCTGGCTATCGAAGCATTGAAGTGCTAAAGCCGAGGGAATTTGTAACAAGATACCTTGAGTAGGTCACGCTTCTACTTTTTCAGTTTCTCAAACTCCTCCAGCAGCAACTGCTTCACTGTCTGCGGATCGGCTTTGCCTTTGGTGGCGCGGGCGACCTGTCCCATGAACCATTGCAGCAGGGTCTCCTTGCCGCCGAGGTAGCTTGAAACTTCTTTCGGGTTGTCAGCGATGAGTTTGATGACCATTTCCTTAAGGACGCCTTCGTCGGAAATTTGTCCCAGTCCCTGAGCCTCGACGATTTCCTTCGGAGCGCGGCCGCTCTGGAACATCTCGACCAGCACGGACTTGGCGGTGTTGCCATTGATCGTCTTGTCGAGGGCCAGGTCGATCAGTTGGGCCAGGTGCGCGGGCGGGATGGGGATCGCGTCCACGCTCAGGCTGCGCTCGTTGAGCTGGCGCAGGAGAGCGCCGGTCAGCCAGTTGCAGACCGTTTGAGCGGTATCGCGCGTCTGAGAGACGACTGCTTCGAAGTAATTAGCCAAGGAGAGTTCTGAGGCGAGCAGCGCGGCGTCCTGAGACTTTAATCCATAATCGCGGATGAAGCGCTCGGTCTTGGCGTCAGACAGCTCGGGCAGGTGGGAGCGGAAACTGTCAATGTAGGATTGGGCCAGTTCCAACGGAGGCAGGTCAGGCTCGGGAAAGTAGCGGTAGTCGTGGGCATGTTCCTTGCTGCGCTGGGACACCGTCACGCCGCGAACCTCGTCCCATCCCAGCGTCTCCTGAATGACTTCGCCGCCGCTTTCGTAGATCTTAATTTGGCGCTCGATCTCATAAACGGAGGCGCGCGAGAGGGCGCGAAAACTGTTCAGGTTCTTGATCTCGGTGCGGGTGCGGAACTCGTCGCTGCCCGCCGGCCGCACGGAGACGTTGGCCTCGAAGCGCAGGATGCCCTTCTCCATGTCGCCCGCGTTGACGCCCAGATAGCGCAGGATGGCGCGGATCTTGGTGGCGTAGGCGAGGGCGGCTTCCACCGTGCGGAAGTCTGGCTCGGTGACAATCTCCAGCAGGGGCACGCCCGCGCGGTTGTAATCGATCAGCGCATGGTCACCGCGATGGAAGGTTTTGGCGGTATCCTCTTCGAGATGCGCGCGGCGGATGCGGATGCGCTGCATGCCCTCGCCCGAATCAGCAGGGACATCCAGCCAACCTTCAGAGGCGATGGGCAACTCGTACTGCGAGATTTGATAACCTTTGGGCAGGTCGGGATAAAAATAATTTTTGCGTGCGAAGGTGTTATGCGGATTGATCGTGCAGTGCAGCGCCAGTCCGACCAGAATGGCCTGCTCGACGGCTTTGGCATTGATGACGGGCATCGCGCCAGGCAAGGCCGTGCAGACGGGACAGATGTTGGTGTTGGCCGCGGGCGCGGACGAGTAATCGGCGGAGCAGCCGCAGAACATCTTGGAGGCTGTCTGCAACTCAGCATGGATTTCAAGCCCGATCACGGTTTCGTATTTGGTTGAGGTCATGGTTGATCCCTTGTTACAACGTTTTTATCGGAGTTTTTTTGAACCGCGAAGCACGCTAAGGCCGCCAAGAAAACCTTTTTAAATTCTTCGCGCTCTTTGCGCTCTTAGCGGTTAATTTCTCTGGGGTGAATCGCATTTATCCAATCGGCGGCAACTGCTGGTGCCAGTCGGTGACTTGCTGGTAGGCGTGGCCGATCTGGAACAGCGTCTCTTCGTTGAAGTGTTTGCCCATCAACTGCATCCCGACCGGCATGCCCTGCGAGAATCCGCACGGAAGCGCCAGTGACGGGACGCCCGCCGGGTTGGTAGCCGTGACGTAAATGTCCGAGAGATACATTTCCAGCGGGTCGGCGGTCTTTTCGCCAAGTTTGAAAGCAGTGGTCGGGCAAGTCGGAGCGATCAGAGCATCCACCTGCTCGAAGGCCTGCTCAAAATCCTGACGCAGCAGCGTGCGGACTTTTTGCGCCTTGAGGTAATAGGCATCGTAATAGCCCGCCGAAAGCGTGTACGCGCCGAGCATGATGCGCCGCTTGACCTCGTCACCGAAGCCCGCGCGGCGGGTTTGCAGGTACACGTCGATTACATCTTCTGCCTCCTCCCGCACCGACAGGCCGAAGCGCGTCCCGTCGAAGCGCGCCAGGTTGGCGCTGGCCTCCGCGAACAGGATCAGGTAATAAACGGGCAGGCCGTATTTTGTGTGCGGCAGAGACACTTCCTGGATTTCCATCCCGAGCGCCTCGAACTGCTCGATGGCTTTTTGGATGGCGCTTTCCACACCCGCTTCCATGCCCGCCACAAAATATTCCTTGGGGATGCCCAACTTCATGCCCTTGACCGATTTTTCCAGCGATTGCGTGTACTGCGGGACGGGGATTGCCGCCGAGGTGCTGTCGCGTCCATCCACGCCCGCAATGGCCTCCGTTACCGTGGCGACATCATACACCTCACGCGCCATCGGCCCGATCGAGTCGAACGAGGAGACCAGCGCGATCAGCCCATAACGGGATACGCGCCCGTAGGTTGGCTTGAGACCCGTGACGTTGCAGAAGCCCGCGGGCATGCGCACCGATCCGCCCGTGTCCTCGCCGATGGAGAAGAGGCCCATTCCCGCCGAGGCTGCCGCTGCCGAGCCGCCGCTCGATCCACCAGGCACGCGCGACAAGTCCCACGGATTGCGGGTGGGGAAGTAGGCCGAGTTCTCGCATGACGAGCCCATGCCGAACTCGTCCATGTTGAGCTTGCCGAGCAGCACCGCGCCCGCCTCGGACAGTTTCTCGATCACGGTGGCGTTGTACTGCGGCACGTAGTTTTCCAGGATTTTCGACGAGCATGTCGTCCGCACGCCGCGCGTGGACAGACAGT
>JAKANW010000485.1 GCA_021823555.1 Chloroflexota bacterium | reverse complement strand
AGGAACCAGTTTTTTTGTTTCACTTCTGTTGCTCGCTCAACTGGCGCAATTTCATGTTGATCTCGCGCCATTGAATTTTGGAAATGCCCAGCTTCTGGCGGATGCGGTCAATTTCCATTCCGCTTTTGTAATCGCGCAGGGCACACGTCCAGCGGCACATGTCGAAGGAGAGATGCTTGTCGAGGCCAGCCTCCTCGCCAATGTCTTCAAGCAGGTATTCCAACCGGCGCGGCGACCACGGGAAGAGTTGGTCGGCGGGCGCGTATTGAGCCAGATATTCCTGGTAGGCTTTGACCCATTCCTCGCTGAGCAAGAGTTTGCGTTCCTTGTAGCGGTTTGACGGGCTGGCGTAACGGATGAAGACCAGTGCGCCGGATGGAGAGTCGAAGTCGAGGTGATTGAGGTGGATGCCGAGACACTCGCTTTTTTTGATGCCGGTGGCAAGCAAAATGGATAGTAACGCGTAGGGACGCGCGTCCGGTTTGGCGTCATGGCGGTGGCGTTCGGCGGCGTCAAGGGCGGCTTGCACTTCCTCCTCGGTCAGCACTTGGGGCAGGGGGCTGATGGCCGAGCGCTGTGCAACCTTCTCGGCTGGGTCAAGGGTCAACACGCCGTATTGGTGCAGCCAGCGGAACATGGATTTGACCGAGGTGATGCGCCGCGCCAGTGTTTTGGGGCTGCATGGCACACCGCGCTCTTTTTCCATCCAGGTGAAGAAGCGGTTGAGCTCGGTAGTGGTGATGGCGCCGATGGCGCGGTCTGGCGGGAGGAATTGTGCCAGCAGGCCGACGTCGGAGAGGAAGGCTTTGACTGTGTTGGGCGAACGGCCCTGATCGTACATGAACGATTCCCAGGCTTTGAACACCGCCGGGAGCAGGGCTTGCGGGGTGAGGTGCGCGGATGTGGAAGTGGCAGTTGACTTACCCATCGCGTCTCCTTTCAGAATAGCGTGTAGTTGTTGCGTATAGTTTAGTTGAGAATGGCAAGGATGTCAACCGGCTGCAAAAATCAAAAACGAGTGAAGAAGCCTCTGCTCCGTCACTCGTTTTTCTTTCCCTATTTTATTTTCATTCTCACGGCGCTAGTGACTGCGGCTGGAAACACGGCTGGTAATCATTCCCAAGGATGAGACGATATTGCACCGGGCTGTTGGGCGTGGGTTGGGAAATGACTTGCGTACCTGTCAATCCCATCACGGCAAGAAGACTGGAGGCGCGGTTTGGGTCTTGGTCGTTGGTCAGGTCTATCAGCACGCTGGCGCCATAATCGCGGCGGTCGGCGGCTTGGATGCGTGTGGCGTAGCCGGCGTAGTTGAGACGGGAAGCCGCCAGCGCGTCCCAGCCATCGTTCTGTGTGCCATTTTCTACTTGGATGGTGAGGGTCTCGTTGAGCGCGGCTTGCGGCGAAGCGGTCAGCGCTTGCTGGATCAACGCGGACATGGCAGTTTGGTCTGGCAGGAGCACATACGCGCCGCCGGGCGTGATCCACGAACTGACTACCGGCGGGCGGATGTAGTAACTGCGAATATTGGCGTTGGTGAAGCGCGGGGCGAGTGTAGCTAATTTTAGAATGTCGGTCAGGCCGAGGTCGGTGGTGACCAGGGAATTCAAATCGCCGTAAAGCTGTGGGATTTTGGAGAGCGTGCCGGTGGACATGGCACGCGCAAAGATGGCGCGGATCACTTCCTGCTGGCGGCGGCCGCGGTCGAAGTCATTAGACTTGGAGCGCGAGCGCGCGTACCACAGCGCCAAGTCGCCGTCCATGTGCAGGATGCCGGTCGGCGTGGTGTAGAGGTACCAGTTGTTCGGATCGTTCTGGTCCAGGTTTGGATCCTTGAGCCGCCAGTCGGTATAGGCGCACGCAACCGGCACCTCGATGCCGCCGAGCGTGTTCACGATCTTGCGAAAGCCGTCGAAATCCACCATGGCGGTGTGGTCAATTTGCAGGCCGAGGTTGTATTGGATGGTGTCCTTGAGCAGGGCCGCGCCGCCGCCGGCATAATCTTCCAATTCGCCTTGCTCGTAGGCGGTATTGATACGCTGCATTTCCCAACCGGGAATGTAAACCCACAAGTCACGCGGGATGGAGATCAGCGAAACTTGGTTGTCTTTGGGCCGCAGGATGGCAACGATCATCGTGTCGGTGCGGAACGACGCGCCGGTGCGCTGGTCCGAGCCGATCAGCAGGAAGGTGGTGACGTCCGGTCCCTCGTAGATTTCCGCGGGCGGGGGCGCGGCGGTGGGGAAGAGCATGTTTGGGTCTGCGGTGGGGACTTGGGCGTCATCAGCCGCGCTGGCCGCAGTGGCGGTTGGAATGACGAGCGGCGGCAGGGGCGTGGTGTAGGTTTCGAGCGAGATGGTGGGGAAGGGGGTGTTTAATGCCGGTTGAAAAGGCGTGGGAGTGGGCGATTGGAAATTTGTATCGGTGACGAGGATGAAAGGCAGTCCGTGGTTTGGCTCTGGCGTGGGGTCGGGGGCTTGTCCGCAGGCGGCGAGGATGGCGCCGAAAAGCACGAGGGTGGAAATAGTGGCAAGTAGTGGTGAGATTCGACGCATGAAAGGATGAAATGGGCAAGAAGTGAAATGTTGAGGTGAAAGAGGAAAGACGGCATTATGCGCCGCACATCTTGGCGCAGATTCTGCTTGGGTGTGGAATCAGGCGCGATGGCCGCGGCCCGCTTAGGGCGTAGCCGGAGGCGGCGTATCGCTGGGTGGCGGGGAAGTCGAGGTAGATGGAGGCTGGGTCGCGGTGGGTGGGGCCGAGGTCGCGGTCGGCTCGAGGGTGTTGGTCGGAACGGTGGTATCGGTCGGTGCGAGAGTCTCGCTCGGGACGGGTGTCGCTGTGGCGAATTCGATGGTAACAATGATGCCAGGTGTGCTGGTAGGCACGTTGGGTACCCAAAGTTTTTGCCCGGCGTAGATCGTGGTGGAGTAGCCGAGGCAGTTGGCGTTTTGCAGCGCCGAGACGGTGGTGCGGTAAAGCTGGCTGATGTGGAAAAGAGTGTCGCTGGGCTGGACGATATATTGGATCCAGCCGGCGGGCGCGCCGCACGGGATGGCTGTGCGCGTGGGGATGGGCGGCACGTACAGCCCATAGCCTTGCAGGAGGTCAGATGAGATCAGGCAGTTGGCCTGTTTGATCGCCTCAGCGCTGACTTGGTAGCGGGCCGCCAGGATGTCGAGCGTATCCCCCGGGCCGACAGCGATGAGTACCCATCCGGCTGGCGGCGGGCAGTTGGTAGGCGGGACCGGGGTGAGGGTGGCGGTGAATGTGGCTGCGGGCGTGTCGCTTGGATAAGGCGAGAGCAGAAAATCCATGGAGGTGGCGGCGAGTTCCGAGGTGGGGAATGCATCGGGCGTGGGACTGGCAAGGAAAAGCGCCGGTTGAGGCACGTAGCCTTCTGCCAGCGCCAGGGAAATTCCACCAAGCACGACCGCGAGGGAAATCAAGCCAAGCAGGATGCCTCCCCCCAATTGTTTGATGGCCTGCATGGTTACCTCACATTGGAGCGCACCTGTCCGGTTTTCGCAATCGGCAGGAGCACGCTGAACGTGGAACCAACGCCGGGCACGGTCTCCACCCAGATACGTCCATGTTGAGCTTCGGTGAGCGTTTTGGCAATTGAGAGTCCCACGCCGGTATCCCCTACGCCCTGGATGAGGACGTTCTCGGCGCGATAGAGGCGGGTGAAGACGCGCGATAGATCCTCGGCGGGAATGCCGCCGCCCGAATCGGTCACTTGGATCAGGAAGTAATCCTGTCCCTCTTCGACCTGGGTTTGGACCTTG
>JAKANW010000008.1 GCA_021823555.1 Chloroflexota bacterium | reverse complement strand
TCCTCCTCCAGAGGTGCGCAAACAAGATGGATGTGGTTTGGCATAATGGAAAAAGCTTCCAAATCATACACCTTGCCATCTCGATAATGCAAACTTTCAGCGACAAGATCCGCTATGTGTGGATCGTCAAATATTTTTCTCCATGGTCCCGTTTGTCGAGCGCGTCGTCCCATCTCTTATACGAGAATTGATTCATCGCTTGATCCTGTAGAACAAATTGCCAATTTGTTCTACCTCATCAACTGCTCGACGCGGCTTTCGCCAACGCTGTAATACCTGGCTTGCGGATGATGTACGATGATCGCGGCGGTGGATTGTTCAGGGATGAGTTGATAAGCGGCAGAGAGGGTCATGCCCAGCTCTGTCCTAACGGCAGGCAAAAGCTCAAAGACCTTTTGATGATCCTCGAGTTCGGGGATGGCAGGATAGCCCCAGGAATAACGTTTGCCCTGCTCCTCACCGATGCCGAGTTCGCGGCGGATGTGCCCATGCAAATAATCGGCTGTGGCTTCCGCCGTCTGGACGGCCAGTCCATGCGTGAAGTAGCCCTCCGAGTAATCGCCCGCGGCTTGCAGTGCATCGAATTTTTCTGTGGCTTCCAGTCCCACCGTGACGACCTGGAAGGCAACCACATCAATCTTTCCCGAAGCAACGGATGCGAAGTAATCGGACAACGCCAGATGATCGTCATAGGGTTGGCGCGGGAAGGTGAAGCGAGTCAGCGATTCGGGCGAGTCAGCGATGGATGCGGGGTCGTAGATGATAAGATCGTCGCCGTCCGCCTGGCAGGGGAACAGTCCGTACACGCCCTGCGGTTTGAGCCAGCCATCCTTAAGCGCGGCCTTCGTCATTTTTTGCAGGCGCGCATCGAACTCTTTCTTCAACTTGTCCCACTCCGCGCCGTGCGTATTTTTCGCGCCCCATGAAAGGCGATACAACTCATTGATATTGAGATGCTTCAACACCAACTCGAGTGGCATATCTTTGACAACGCGCGGTCCCCACTTAAGCGGATGGTTGATCGGCTCAGGCTGGACCGTGGAGCGGGTCGCCGTTGTTTTGCGGTGGTCCGGCACCTGGGAGGCGCGTCCCATTTCCATGTCCGCTTCCTTGCGGACTTGTTCCATGAGTGCAGGTTTGCGATTGGAATCTATTAATTGATCCATCGTTTCCAAACCTTCGAAGGCATCCTTACAATAGAAGACACCCGGCTCATAAGCATTGCCATCTTCCGCAAAAAGGATGCGGCGACCGAAGCGGCGATTGATGGCCGCGCCGCCGACCAAGATGGGAATCTTATGTCCGCGGCGATGCATTTCATTGACGATCAATGGCATTTGCTTGGAAGTGGACACCAACAATGCAGATAGTCCAATCGCGGTGGCGTTGACTTCGACGGCTTTGGTGATAATCGTCTCCGCAGGGACTTGCTTGCCGAGATCAATGACGGTGTAACCATTGTTGGCGAGGATCGTTTTGACAAGATTCTTGCCAATATCGTGCACGTCACCGTAGACGGTGGCGATAACGACCGTGCCTTTGGTGACGCCTTCCATCTTTTCAAGATAATTTTCCAGATGCGCGACGGTCTTCTTCATCACCTCGGCAGATTGGAGCACGAAGGGCAGGATCAATTCCCCCGCGCCGAATTTGTCGCCGACTTCTTTCATGGCGGGAAGGAGAACGGTATTAAGAATAGTGACGGCGACCTCGTGTTTTGAGGGGCGCGGTTCCCCTCTCCCCGCGGGAGAGGGGAGAGGGGTGAGGGACTCGGCAGGCAATCTTTCCTCTAAAGCGTCCCAAAGTACATTAAGTACATTCTGCGTTTTATTCAATACATCGCTGTTCCAAAACCTGATTATCTGGATTCCATGTCGTTCCTGCAAAATCTTTGTTCGCTCTTTATCATATTTGATTTGGTCGCCTTCATTGTGCTGGCTTCCATCGAGTTCAATGCCAAGCTTTGCTTCATGGCAATAAAAGTCAAGAATATAACTGCCGATCGGATGTTGTCGGCGGAATTTGGCATCATGTACAGCGCGATTACGGAGGAGAGACCACATTAGTTTTTCTGCATCGGTTGCATTTTGACGTAACTCGCGGACGCGCTCAAGTAACGCGTCTGGCATAGACGGATTGGGTTTGAATTCCTTTTCCCTCACCCTGCCCTCTCCCGAAAGGAGAGGGGAATTGCTGCGATTGATAATTTCGTCAATATCGTTTTCCACGCCTTCCTTGTGGCGATGAACGATGGACCAGTGCAAACGCTGTTCGGGCGTCATGCCTTCGGTGGGATTGGATGCGGCGGCTTGCTCAGTGGGCGTGACCTTTTCGTAGAATTCAATGTAACGTTGCAGCGCGTCGGTGCGGCGATTGAAGATCAAATCTTCGGCCAGTTCTTTTTCGTCAGCAGGGATGTCAGCGTAGGCGGTGACATGGGCGGGATTAATGATGGCCATGTCCAGGCCAGCTTGAACGCAATGATGGAGCATGATCGAGTTCAAGACAGGTCGCGCGTGCTGGGCGAGACCAAACGACAAATTGCTCACACCGAGCGAAGCCATCACGCCAGGCAGGTTTTGCTTGATGAGGCGAATGCCCTCGATGGTTTCAATGGCGGAGGTGGCGAATTCAGGATCGCCGGTCGCCAATGTAAATGTCAACGTGTCGAAAACCAAATCCTGGGGTTTGAGTCCAAACTCATTGACGGCGATGTCGTAGATGCGTTTGGCGACTTCGAGTTTGCGATCACGCGTTTTTGCCATGCCTTGCTCGTCAATGGTCAGCACAATGACAGCCGCATTATGTTCCTTGGCGAGTTTGAAAACTTTATCCGCTTTGGCGCGGCCTGATTCGAGATGTGTTGAGTTGATGAGACATCGTCCAGGCGCGGTCTTGAGCGCAACTTCCAACACGTCAAGTTCGGTGGTGTCGATCACCAGCGGAACGTCCACGCCCATCTCAAGTTTCTTGACGACCTTGCGCATCAGTTCAACTTCGTCGGGGCGTTCGGTGACGGCGCAGGAAATGTCGAGGGCGTGCGCGCCGAATTCAACTTGCTCGCGCGCGACTTCCAAGATGCCATCGTAATCTTCTTCAAGCAAAAGTCGTTTGAACTTGCGCGAGCCTTGCGCGTTGCAGCGCTCGCCGAGCAGGGTTGGCGGAGGATCCTGTCGCATCGAAATGGCCGACATGGCGGAAGCCAATTGAGGCGTCGCGTGAAGCGGTCTGTCAGGATGTGGATGTGCGTTTAATTTATCCACCAACAATTTCAAATGTTCGGGCGTCGTCCCGCAGCATCCGCCCACAACCGAAATGTTGTATTTGGTCACGAATTCAAACAGGTCATTCGCGAACGGTTCGGGCTCGAGTGGATAGACGGCCTGGCCATCAACGTTCAGTGGAAGTCCTGCATTCGGAATACAAGAAACAGGCAGCGTGGAATTTTCGCCGAGGATGCGGATGGGCTCGCGCATGTGTTCGGGGCCGGTGGAACAATTGAGGCCGATAACATCAATGCCCATGCCTTCGAGAATGGCGAGCGCGGCGTTGACGTCGGTGCCGAGCAACATGCGACCGGTCGTGTCGAGCGTGACCTGAGCCTGGATCGGCAAATAGGTCTGAGTCTCATCGAAAGCTTTGTGGATGCCCGTGATGGCGGCTTTGACTTCGAGAATATCCTGCGATGTCTCGATGAGCAGCACATCCACGCCGCCGCGGATCAGACCAACGGCCTGCTCGCGGAAAACGTCCACGAGTTCATCGAAGCTGACGTTGGAGAGTTCGGGATCATTCGCGGATGGAAGTTTTCCCGAAGGTCCGATGGAACCAGCGACAAAACGCGGTTGACCCTCACCCCCATCCCCTCTCCCAATTTTGGGAGAGGGGCGCAGGGGTGAGGGTAACTGTGAATATTCATCGGCGAGTCTTCGCGCAAGTTTGGCAGCGGTTTCGTTGATCTCGATCACGCGGTCGGCAAGTTTATATTCCGCCATCGTCAGACGGTTGGAACGGAAGGTGTCCGTTTCGAGCACGTCCACGCCGACTTCGAGGAACGAGCGATGGACTTTTTCCACGGCTTCGGGATACGAGATGACGAGGTAATCGTTGCATCCGTTGTATTGCTCGCCGCCGAAATGCTTGGCAGTGAGATGTTGATTTTGCAGACTGGTGCCCATCGCGCCGTCGAAAACGAGGACTTTCTTTTCGAGGGCGTCGAGGTAACGGCGGTTTGTGTATTTTCTTTCAGTCATTAAATCTCCATTCTGTGAAAGAACTTTTTCTAGTTTCAAAGAAAAATAATAATTAGATTGCTTTTTGCAAATTTACTATTTCGTTGCCAAATTCGATTTCAAAGAATAGATAACCTAATTCTCCATACCAGCTTTCTATTGTTTTATTCCATTTGGTTGCCTTTTTTGCCAAAATCAAATCAACTGTACATTCACCGCCAGACAAAAGATCGATCTTATCTTCAGAGATTAGAGCACTTAAACCATCCAACTTATACATGTCACTGATGTCATCTTTTATACTTAACTTTAAACCATGATAAGTTATTCTCTTAACATGAATACTGCTTGTTCCACGATAGATACATCCCACGACAATTTTTTGTGGATTTGATTTCGCGTCAAATGGCTTTACCACCACATTGAATTCCCGAGAAAGTTTTAAATATGATTCGCTAAACTTAATTGGGGCTCTTAAATAATTATTGTTTTCGCTTGACGCGTTTTCTTGTATTTTTGCAATTTCAATAAGTCTCAATATTACTTTGTCTGCAAGTTCGTCAGTTTCTTTTTCTGACCGCAATTCTTCTATGCGGCGAAAGACAATATACGCCAAGATAAAAACCAATGGAACAGGAATAAGGTTCGCGGTTACGTTGAGGAGAATATCCCGCCAAACACTTGTACTCCATTGCCAAATCATAAAATATATGCCACCCAGAATAATAGTAGCTGCAATGGCCAACAGAAAGCGCAACCACCCAATTTCTTTCCATAATTTTGACTCGCGTTTGTTTGACATAGTTTCCTCCTTATCTTGCTTTACATTAGAGTTCATATTCTCAATCCTTTCGCATCTTCCAGCACAGACCTCGCCCACGCTTTTATATCCTCACAATAAACTTCCGCGTTCTTCGTGCGGACATCCAGAATCGTTTTTGTCCACGTGGATTTGTTGATGATACGTTTGCCATCTTTAGATGTAATTTTGAACTTTCTCTTACCGCTGTCAACCAAATCCTTGTTTTGCTTGCGGATGAATTGCGGCGATTTATTTTCCACGAGAAATTCTCTCAATAACTCTCGCTCGTACAGCCAGCCTTCCTTGCTCAATTTGCTGGAATGTTGAAGCATGTACGTGGCGACGGTCAGGTTGTGCACCGCGCCGTAGCCTGTGTCGGTAAATTCCAGAACGAGGAATTCATCGAAACGTGCTTGGCACAAAGAATCAAGTGCGCCGCATTCGGGACAACGATTCACGTTACTTCGCTTCCAGTAAATAAAACAACATATCCTGCTCCGGTGTCTCAATGCCAAAGTGCTGGTTGAGCATCGCCAGGATTTGAGCACGGTGGTCGGTGGCGTGATTGGCGACATGCAGCAGGATTTCCCAGCGCGTGTTCTCGGCATTCAAGTTCCGATCAGGCAACTGCCAGGCGATTTTGCTGTCCAAGTCAGATTCGCTTAATGCGGAAAGATATTTCAATGCTTCGGCGCGCAGTTCGTCCCATTTGACTTTAGTCGCGGCGCGGGTGGGAAAATCATTGAAGGAAAGACGCGAAACCATTTCGCTGCCGTTCAGACGGATGATCCAGCGCTGCGTGGCACTCATCATGTGGATAACCTGATTGCGGATGGAACCGCGCGAATAACCCAACTCCTGCACGAATTGCTCATCAGTCAACTGCGCTATGCAGTTCCAAACTTTTTCAAAAGCCCAGTAGCCGTACTGGTACAAGGTCAATATCTCGTTAGGTTTCATTTCAATTTCCTTTCTTATCCCATAGCCACAAAATAAAATCCTGGTCGAAGGTCGGCGCGCCGAGTTCGTGCAGTCTCTGCAATACTGTTGAGCGATGATCCGTGCCGTGATTGATTATGTGCAGGAGAATCTGCCAGCGCGGAGATGGGATGCCGTTTGCATGTTGAGCCAATTCATCTTCGCTCAAGTTATTAACGAAATCAAACAAATCCTTTGCCACACTTTCAAATACTTCACGCGCTGCGGCGCGAGTTGGATAATCCTCAAACTTCAAGTGGCCGACATCCGGCTGATTTTTCAACCCTGCCAACCAGCGACGGTCCGTGCTGGCGAGATGTACCATCAGGTTGCGGATGGAGCCGCGCGAGTAAGAATCGTCTGATAAAAATTGTTCGTCCGTAATCTTATCAATCGAATCCCAGACGCAGCGGGTTATGTCAATATGATATTCGATATAGGTCTTGATGATGTCAAGTGAAGACATGGTATCTCTCCGTTTTCAAGGCAATTGAGATTGCCGCGCGCCCCTGGGCGCTCGCAATGACATCTTGAAAACAAATCGCCTCTCTGAAAACGAGAGGCGACATTATTATAAGGCCATCTCTCATCTCCCAGACGTTCGTCTGCCGAAATTGGCACCATTTCACTGAACACTGATTACTGGTCACTGTTCACTGAACGGTTGCCGAGGCTTCATCGGGTCGGTCCCTCAGCCTCTCTGGATGAGTATAACTCTTGTCAAATTGTTGCGGGAGTTTATCACGGCGGTAGGGGATTGTCAAACCATATCCCTTGTGTTAGACTCCGATTAAGTTTTTCCTTAATTGTTATGAATTCCATCGAAACCCTGCGCACTTTTGACCAGATCAAACTGTTGGCGGACTCCCGCCGGATGGCCATCCTGCGCCTGCTGATGGCCGAGCCTGCCACCCTCACGCATCTGGCGCGGACCCTGAAGCAGTCCCCGGCATGGATACGTCACCACATCAAGTCGCTGGAATCCGCCGGGCTGGTCGAGTTGGCTGAAATCCGCACCACGGGCACTGTGACGGAAAAATTCTATCGCACCAAAGGCGGGGCATTTTTTTTACAGGAACTTGTCCTGCCAAAAGGCAAAAAACCGATCGTCATCTTTTCCGGCAGTCACGATCTCGCTTTTGAAACCGCGGCAGGGCACCTCGCCAAACATGTGCAGGTGCTCAGCCTCCCCGTCGGCTCATTGGATGGACTGGTCAACCTGCGCCAGGGACTCTGCCAGATCTCCGGCGCGCACCTGCTGGATGCCAGCGGCGAATATAACCTTCCCACGGTCCGTAGCCTGTTTCCCGACCGTGAAATGGAAGTCATCACCCTGGCCTATCGCACACAGGGATTGATCATCGCCGCAGGAAATCCCAAGAACATTATACAAATCACGGATCTAGCCCGGGCAGGCATCCGCTTTATCAATCGCAATCCCGGCTCCGGCACGCGCCTGTGGCTGGATATGCAGATCAAGAAGCTTGGTATTCCTTCGGAACAAATCCGTGGCTACGAACGCGTCGTTAATACGCACAGCGAATCGGCGGACGCGGTGGAAGCAGGCAAAGCCGATACAGCCCTGGGTTTGCAGGCCGCGGCTCATCAGCATGGGCTGGACTTTATCCCGCTCTTTGAAGAACGCTACGATCTTATCCTGCCGCGTGAGAATGAAAAGCCGCTCGCGCCCCTGCTCGATTACCTGCAATCCGTATCTTTCCGCACCGACCTCGATACATTGACGGGCTACAACTCCGCCCACAGTGGTGAGCAAATCTCCCTCTAGGAAAGAAACATGAAACCACGTTTGATCCCCTTCCTTGCTTCGATTTCCCTGATCCTTGCAGCTTGTGGCTCCACCGCGACTCCCACAGCCCAGGTTCCGGCGCAGCCAGCGGCGGACTCTTCGGCTCTGTTCCAAATCGTCAAGCCAAATGGCGCAAAGTTCGATGTGATGCTGGATGCCGTCAAGAAACTGCCCCTGGCGCAGATCACCGTGGATGGCAAAGTGCAGGAGGGCCCGAAATTGCTTAACGTACTGTCCCTGGCTGGCATTACCGATTTCACTGAACTCACCATCACTGGCAGCAGCGCTCCTACCACGCTGACGCGCGCCCAGGTGGACGACAACACCATCCTCGATTTCAGCAACCGCGGCACGATGAAACTCGCCACCACGTACATTCCGAAAGATAACTGGACGAAGGATATTACGGAGATCACGGTCAAGTAATGCGCTATCTGATTGGCGTTGATGACACCGACAACCTCGAGACGCGCGGCACCGGCCACCGCGTCCGCGTACTTGCGGATTGGCTGGCCGAAAATAAGCTGGCCGCGCCACGAGGCATTACGCGTCATCAATTGCTGGTGGACCCACAAATCCCCTACACGTCACACAACAGCTCGGCCTGCCTGTCGGTTGAAACAGAAAGCCCGGCCGATGTCTGGGAGGCCTGCCGCGAATTTCTTTTGCGCGAAGCCGCCCCTGGATCGGATGTGGGCTTGTGTCTTGCCGCCTGGGAAGTGGTCAGCGATTGCATCATCTCCTTTGCAAAGCGCGCCAAGATCGCTGTGTTGACCATGCTCGAGGCGGGGCAGACTGCTCTCGATAACGGCGTCCAACTCGAAGGCCTGACCGGAACCGGTGGCGGCGTCATCGGCGCGCTGGCCGCGGTCGGTCTGCATCATGCCGGGAACGATGGTCGCTTTTTGTGGCTGCCCGGCCTGCGCGAGCTAAAGGGAAGGTATCCAGTCCACGAGATTTGCAAACTCGGCCACGTGGATCGCGTCTGTACTTTGAACGAAATTGATCTCTCGCCCGGATCCGTCGTTGACGTCGGCGAATGGTTTCGCCCCATTCTGCGCGGCGGAAAAGCAACCCTTTTGGTAGAGGAGCAAAATCATGAATGGCATATCATCTCTAAAGAACACATCAAAAGCCTTTCCAATTGAGGGGTCGCTTCCTTGGTGGGAAGCACTGTTGTTGTTCGGCGGCGGTGTGCTGGCAGTCGTGTTGCATCGCGCCTACAACTTGTCCCTCGGCTTGCCTGGTCATCACGGCATCGAGTGGATAGCGCTGCTCATCATCGGGCGCGCCTCCTCGCGTTTCCGCGGCGCGGGTACGCTGACCAGCTTCGGTGCTTCCCTTGCCTCGGCCATGCCGTTCCTGCACGGCGATAATTCCTACACCTGGTTGTTCTATCTTCCGCCTGGGCCGCTGATGGACCTGGCCTTCCGTTACCTGCCGCGCTATGCAGGGAAGCTCTGGTTCATGGTCGTGCTCGGCGGACTGGCGCATGCCACCAAACCGATTGGCCAGTTGGTGGTCAATGCGATGACCGGCTGGACATTCGGCTCTTTTCGCTACGGCGTTTTGTACCCGTTCTACGGTCATTTTCTCTTTGGAATGATCGGCGGATTGCTCGGCGCGTTGATCGCGTTGGGCATCCATCGTATATCATCAAGCCCCACACAATAGGAAGGAAGGATGAAACTCACCACCCGCAATATTTTCTTGACGCTTGGCTTGATCCTGGCCCTGGCGTTGACCGCCTGCGGTTCTGCCGCGACGCCCACGCCTGCTCCCGCGACCCAGCCTCCCGCGGTCACCCAAGCGCCCACCGCCGCGCCGCCGACGATGTCCGCGCCCGCCAACCCGAACTTGATCCTGGCGACCACCACCTCCACGCAGGATTCGGGCTTGCTGGATGTGCTGATCCCGCTCTTCGAACAGCAGACCGGTTACAAAGTCCAGACTGTTGCAGTGGGAACCGGTGCGGCCCTGAAAATGGGCGAGGATGGCAATGCCGATGTCCTGCTGGTGCACGCGCCGTCCTCCGAAAAGACCTACATGGATGGCGGCCATGGCAAGGAACGCTTCCTGGTGATGCACAACGACTTTATCATCGTCGGCCCTGCAGCTGACCCGGCAGGCATCAAGGGTGACGCCGATGCTGTGGACGCTTTCAAGAAGATCGCGGCTGCAAGCGCCACGTTCATTTCGCGCGGCGACCAGTCTGGCACCAATACTAAGGAACTGGCTCTTTGGAAGAGCGCAGCGCTTGACCCTGCCACCCAGAAACCGGCCTGGTATGTTGAATCTGGCCAGGGTATGGGCGCAACGCTGACGATTGCATCGGAAAAAGGCGCTTATACCTTGACCGACCGCGCCACCTATCTGGCAACCAAAGCCAATCTTCAGCTCGATATCCTGGTTGAAAAAGACAACTCTCTGCTGAACGTCTATCACGTGATCACGGTCAACCCTGATAAGTGGCCGAAGATCAATTATGAGGGCGCGCTGGTTTTTGCCAAATGGATCACATCGCCGGATACTCAGGTGGTGATTGGCAACTTTGGCGTGGATAAGTTCGGCCAGCCGTTGTTCGTTCCCGATGCCGATAAGACCGATGCAGACCTTGGTCTGTAATCCATAAATTGTCTAACTGGTGGATAACGGGAAACAAGTAGAATCAGCCGCGTTCGTTTCCCGTTATCTTTTCTGCGATATGTCATTCGACCCTGAAGTCTTCCAGATCACGATCCTTTCCCTGCAAATTTCCGGCATGGCGACTGTGGTCAGTCTCCTGTTGGGGCTGCCGCTTGGCACCTGGCTGGCCCTGGGAAAATTTCCCGGTCGTTCATTTATGTTGAGCCTCATCAATACCGGCATGGGCTTGCCGCCGGTGGTGGTGGGGCTGGCGGTGGCGATGACCCTGTGGCGCTCCGGGCCGCTGGGAGATCTGCATCTGATTTACACCCCGTCTGCCATGGTCATCGCCCAGGTGATCATTGCCTGGCCGGTGGTCACAGGGCTGACTGTGGCAGCCCTGCAAGCCCTCGACCCGCGCCTGCAATTGCAGCTGCTTGGTCTGGGCGCCTCGCGCTTGCAGATGGTCTGGATGCTGTGGCGTGAGGCGCGCCTGCCCTTGCTGGCAGCCTTAATGGCAGGCTTCGGCAGCGTCATTTCCGAGATCGGCGCATCCATGATGGTTGGAGGAAACATCCGCTACCAGACGCGCGTGCTGACAACGGCTATTGTGTTGGAGACGAGTAAAGGGGATTTCAATAACGCGATTGCTTTAGGCGTCCTGTTGTTGGTGATTACTTTCCTCGTGAACTGGGCCCTGACTTGGATCCAGCAGAGAGGGGCCAAACAACGATGAGCAGGTTAATTGCCATTAGCGATCTTCTGATGCGGCAGGGCGGGCGCGACACATTGAAGATCAATTCACTGGACATCAAGCGCGGCGAGACCCTGGCCGTCGTCGGGCCGAACGGCGCGGGCAAGAGCACGTTATTGCTGGCGTTGGCTCATCTGCTCAAACCTGTACAGGGCGAGATCGTTTTCGGTGACAGGCCCATCTCAAAGTGGGACGATATGGAGTATCGCCGAAAAATAGCCATCGTGTTCCAGGAGCCTCTCCTGATGGATATGACCGTCGAGCAGAATGTGGCTCTGGGATTGAAGTTCCGCGGCCTGCCACGGTCCGAGACCAACGCGCGGGTGGACAGGTGGTTGATGCAGCTAGGGATAAGATCGCTGGCGAAACGGCGGGCAGGCCACTTATCCGGCGGGGAAGCGCAGAGAGTCAGCTTGGCGCGGGCGTTCGTCCTGGAACCGGAGCTGCTCCTGCTCGATGAGCCGTTCTCTGCCCTCGATCCGCCCAGCCGGTCGAAACTCCTGGAAGACCTGTCTGCTTTGTTGGTCGGCGATCATCGCACAACGGTCTTTGTCACACATAATTTGCAGGAAGCCGCCCGACTGAGTCAGCGTGTGGCGGTCATTGTGGATGGGAGGTTGAGACAGGTGGGCCCGGCGCGCCAGATCAAAGCCAGGCCAGCAGACGAAGCAGTGGAGGCCTTCCTGAAGGAGCTTTCGTAGCAAGGCAGTGGGAATGTCACGATGCAACTGGATTAAACTTTTGTGAGTTTTTTCTAGAATTTCTTGACAGAATCAAGCGAGGGGGGTAATATCCTTCCGTTTTGGAAATATATCAAAATGGAAACAAAATTGTGAACTCTGAACAGATTGCAGATCAATTATTTGACTTGATCCAGCGCTTTGTTCATTTGCGCCCCAAGCTGGTTGTGCCGGAGCATGTAAACCAGTTCAAACAGCAAATGCAAAATTTGAGACTCGGCGGCGCAAATGACCCGGAAGACCGCGCTTTTGTTTTTCGGATTTTCATTGTGCTGGCGCGCAGCGACTCCCCTCCCACCATGGGAGAACTCAGCACGGAACTTGGCATCCCGCTCAGTTCGGCCACGCGCATTGTGGATGGGCTGGTGAGCGCCAATTTCGTTGAGCGCGTCAATGATCCGCATGACCGCCGCGTGGTGCGCGTGCAAATGACGGAAGTCGGACGACAGTTGTACCGATCTGCCATAGATGTCAATAAGCAGCGCGTCAAACACATGTTGAGCAAATTTACACTCGAGGAGCAGTCCCAATTGCTATACCTGATGAATAAATTATTTGACTCACTAATGGTTGAATCTGATGCTGAAAAAGGAGCGAATCAATGAGACGTTTTAGAGCGTTGATCAAAAAAGAAATGACCCAAATGCTGCGGGATCCGCGTACGCTGATCTCCATTTTTATCATGCCGATCCTGCAATTGGTTTTACTGGGCTACGCCAACAATACCGATGTAAGAAATGTCCCAACGGTTGTGTTTAACCAGAACAATACCGCGGCCAGCCGGGCGCTCCTGGATTCGTTCCAGGCGACCGGTTACTTTTCTTTTGATTACTATGTTTATAGCCAGGCCGAGGTCGACTCGCTGATCGGCGGCGGCCGCGCCGAGGTGGGCATCATCATCCCTCCTGACTACAGCACCAACCTGGCCTCCGGGCAATCGGCCCAGGTGATGGTGTTGGTGGACGGCTCCAACCCAACCGTGGCGGGATCCGTGCTTTCGGCGGCCGCGCTGGCGGGACAGGCTCACGGCGTCAGTGTGCGTACTCAGCAGTTGGCGCTGCGAGGTCCCTCCATAGCCAGCGCCTCGCCCATAGACATCCGCACGAACGTGCTCTACAACCCTGACCTGCAGGGCAGTTATAGCATCGTGCCTGGGCTGATCGCCATGATCCTGTTCATGACGGCCACGAACCTGACCGCCCTGTCCATCGTCCGGGAACGGGAGCGCGGCACCATCGAGCAGTTGATCGTCACTCCCATCCGCAGTTGGGAATTGATCCTGGCCAAGATCATCCCGTACATCCTGGTCTCTTTTGCCAATACGGTGGTCATCCTGGCGATGGGCGTTTTCATGTTCGGCGTGCCGATCCGGGGCAGCTTGCTGCTGTTGTTTGCCCTGACCGGTCTGTACCTGCTGCCCACCCTGGGGCTTGGACTGCTTATCTCAACGATGGCCCAGACCCAGCAACAGGCGCAACTGATGACCATGCCGATCATGCTGCCTTCCTTCATGCTTTCGGGGTTCCTGTTCCCGATCTCATCGCTGCCGGTGGTGCTGCAATTTATTGGGAACTTGCTTCCGCTAACCTATTTCATTTACATCATGCGGGCAGTTGTTATCAAAGGCGTAGGGCTGAATTTGATCATGCCTCAAACAATTGCCTTGAGTATTTTCGCAATTGTGCTGTTGGGCCTGGCGGCCAGGCGTTTCCGCAAGACCCTCGAATAGAAAAATCAATCCAAGGAGTTTTTGAAAATGGAACGAAGGAAAATTTCAAGACCAGCCATCGTGATCATCCTGCTGGTTGTGTTGGTGGCAGGTTATTTTAGTGTTCAGGCACTGACCAATAACAGTAATGGACAGTTAAAAGCCTCAGGTACGATTGAGGCGGTGGATGTGAACGTTGCCCCGGAAATGTCGGGCAAGGTCATGGAAGTGAAGGTAGACGAAGGCCAATCGGTGAAGGCCGGCGATACCCTGCTCACCATTGACGATACCCTGCTCCAGGCGCAGCGACAGCAGGCGTTGGCTGGGTTGGCGACCGCCAAGGCGGCCGCGCAGACGGCCCAGGATGCCCTGACCACTGCACAGTCGCAATTCCAGATCACGCTGCAGACGGCCCTGGCTCAAACGCAGCCGGTCCGCATCCAGGACTGGTTCACCAGGACCAATTTCGACCAGCCGGACTGGTATTTCACTTCTTCCGAACTGATCGCCGCCGCTCAGGCGAACGTGGATGCAGCCCAGAAAAACCTGACTGCGGCGCAGGCCAACCTGAACAAGGTGGTCAGCGACCTGAACAACGCGGATTTCGTGAATGCAGAGAAGCGGCTGGCCCAAGCGCGCATTGACTATCAGGTTACCCAGCAGCTTTATGGCATCGCTCAGAATAGCAACAGCAAAGTCAGCCCGGACCAGATCCCTGTGACCTTGCCTCCAATGGCGCCCGGCTACGCCATCCGCATTGGCATCGCACAGAAGCTGCCTAACGACCAGAACCTTTCCAATGCAGGCCAGGACGTCTATGACGCGGCCAAGACGGAATTGACGAATGCCCAACAGGCCTACAACGACCTCCTGACCACTGACCAGGCGCAAACGGTGCTTGAGGCCCGCGCCCAGGTGACCATTGCACAGGAAAAATATTACGAGATGATGCAGAAGCTGTTTTCGCTGCAGGTTGGCGATCAGTCACCCAGTGTGGTGGTCGGGCAGAATGTGGTGAACCAGGCCAAGGCTGCCGCGGATCAGTCCCAGCAGGTGGTCTTGCAGGCGCAGGCCAACCTGGACCTCATCAACGCGCAAATGTCCAAGCTGACGGTGAAGGCTCCAATAGACGGGATCATCATGACGCGTAATGTCGAGCCGGGCGAGTTTGTCCAGCCGGGTGCTGCGGCCTTTACCATGGCAAACATCAGCCAGTTGACCCTCACGGTATATGTCCCGGAGGATCAGTATGGACGGATCTCGCTTCACGAGAAAGTCAGCGTGAGTGTGGATTCCTTCCCCGGTGAGACGTTCAGCGCTGAAGTGACTTACATCTCGGACCAGGCCGAATTCACGCCGCGCAACGTGCAGACGGTGCAGGGGCGTAGTTCGACGGTCTATGCGATCAAATTAACGGTGAGCGACCCACAGGGCAAGCTCAAACCCGGCATGCCCGCCGACGTTGTATTTGACCCAAAATAAACATGGAAACAGAAATTCTGCTCGAGACTCAAAATTTAGTTAAGGCTTTTGGCTCGACGCGGGCAGTGGATGGACTGAATCTCCAGGTGCGCGCCGGAGAAATGGTTGGACTGGTAGGCCCCGATGGCGCGGGCAAAACGACCACCATGCGCCTGCTGGTCGGTGCCCTCCAGCCTACCAGTGGGCTGATCCGCATGGCTGGGTATGAATTCCCGGGCCAGCTCGAGAAAGCCCGCGAAGAGATCGGCTATCTGGCGCAACGCTTCAGTTTGTATGGCGACCTGACGGTCAAGGAGAACCTCGATTTCTTCGGTGAAGTCTTCGACGTGCCCGACGACGAACGCGAGCAGCGCTCTGCGGAGCTGTTGAAGTTCGCCGGGTTGGCAGAGTTCGCCAACAGGCCGGCTGCCGCTCTTTCGGGCGGGATGCAGAAAAAACTCGGGCTGGCTTCGGCGCTGGTCCATCGCCCCAAAGTTCTTTTGCTGGATGAACCCACCGGCGGCGTGGATCCTGTCGCCCGCCAGGAGTTCTGGCACCTGCTCATCGGCCTGCTGCGCGACGGTTCGGCTGTACTCGTCAGCACCCCATACATGGATGAGGCCATGCGCTTCAACCGGGTCATCTTCATGAACCATGGCCGCGCGCTCATACAGGGCGCGCCGCGTGAACTGATGAGTCACCTGGCAGGGCGCATCCTGGAACTAGCTGCCGAGCCGCAAATGGCTGCCCGCAATATCGCTGTTCAGGACCCGGATGTGGAGGACGTGCACTCCTTTGGCGGATACCTGCACCTGCGCGTCCGTTCCGCCGAGGGACCGCTGGCCCGCATCCCTGCCGCGCTGGAAGCTGCCTCCGTTTCGATGACGCATCTCGTCCCGGTCGCGCCCACGCTCGAAGATGTGTTCATTCAATTACTGGAAACGGAAGGAGAACTGAATGGGAACACAAATCCTTCCGCTTAACGTGCAGGGACTGACCAAGAAGTTCGGCAATTTCACCGCCGTGGACCACGTCACTTTCAGTGTGCAGCCCGGCGAGGTACTCGGCTATCTTGGCCCGAACGGCAGCGGCAAAACCACCACCATCCGTATGTTGTGTGGCTTGATGATCCCGACCGAAGGTACAGCCGAGATCATGGGCATTGACGTGACCAAAGACCCCGAGGCTGCCAAGCCGCACATCGGCTACATGTCCCAGAAGTTCGCCCTGTACGATGACCTGACCGTGCAGGAAAACCTGGAGTTTTACGCTGGCGTGTATGATATCCCCAAGTCCGAAGAAGCTAATCGTATCCGGGAAGTCCTGCACATGGCCGGGCTGGAAAACCGTACCAAAGCTTTCACCAGCGAACTCTCCGGCGGCTGGCGGCAGCGCCTGGCGTTGGGCTGTGCACTGATCCACAAGCCTCCGCTGCTCTTCCTGGATGAACCCACCAGCGGCGTGGACCCGGTGGCCCGCCGCGAATTCTGGGATCTGATCTACCAGTTCGCATCGGAAGGCACCACCATCTTCATTACCACCCACTACATGGATGAGGCCGAACATTGCAGCCGTGTGGCCTTCATGTACCGCGGCAAACTGCTGGCCTTTGACACGCCCGCCGGGTTGAAGTCCACCTACCTGAAAGGGGCTGCCTGGGATCTGGCTGCCACGCCTCTGCTGGAAGCGGTGGAGTTGCTCAGCAGCATGGACGGCATCGCACAGGCCAGTCTGCACGGCGACCGGGCGCATGTCATCCTCAAGCCCGGTGAGTTGACTCCAGATCAGCTTACGAAGGAATTGGCGGATAAGAACATCACGGTTCAGTCCATCGAGACGGTCGAGTCAACGCTGGAGGATGTCTTTACGCTTCTGGCGCATTTATAAGCAGGAGTCACGGTACAATCATTGTATGTCCCGTTTAAGTATCGCAGCCGCGATTGCCGCGTTCTTGTTCGTCCTGCTGTCCTGCCGGCCGATGATCGCCATCGGTTGGGAAGAGCTGACTTTTGCGCTGGCGCTTCTGTTGATCTTTTTTGGCGGGCCGCTATTCAGGTTCTTTCGCCGCTATGGTGAATTCCGAAAATTCGAGGAACAGAAGAAACAAAAGAAACATGATCCAACTCCCCGGCCT
>JAKANW010000484.1:694-3794 GCA_021823555.1 Chloroflexota bacterium | reverse complement strand
GGTGTGCGCGCTCGAAGCAACTGAACGATGAAGCCAAGCAGATCATCCCTGGCGGTGTGCAGCATAACCTGGCCTTCAACTATCCCTTCCCGATTGCCGTTGAGAAGGCCGAAGGGGCCTATCTATGGGACGTGGATGGCAACCGCTACATTGATTTCCTCCAGGCGGGCGGGCCGACCGTGCTGGGCAGCAACTACGCGCCTGTGCGTGAGAAGGTTTTCGAGATGCTGCGATCCTGCGGCCCTGTAACGGGATTGTTCCACGAGTATGAATTGAAACTGGCGCAACTGATCCAGCACTTTGTGCCTTCGATTGAGATGTTCCGCATGTTAGGCTCAGGGACGGAGGCTGTGATGGCCGCCATCCGCGCGGCGCGGACGTTCACGAAGAAGAAGTACGTTATCAAGGTCGGCGGGGCCTATCACGGTTGGAGCGACCAGATGGTCTACGGCCTGCACATCCCTGGGACGGGGCGGCTGGAAGCAAAGGGCATCCCGCGCGGCGCGAGCAGTTTCACGGAGGAGTTCTACCCGAACAACCTCGGGGCGCTGAAACGTCATTTAATGGTCAACAGGCTGAGGGGCGGAACGGCCGCGGTCATCGTCGAACCGGTGGGGCCGGAGAGCGGGACGCGTCCTGTCCCGTTTGAGTTCAATCAGAAAGTCCGTGAGTTGTGCGATGAGTTCGGCGCGCTGTTGATATTCGATGAGGTCGTGACGGGCTTTCGCGTGGGTATGGGCGGAGCGCAGGGATACTTCGGCATCAAACCTGACCTGACCGTGTTCGGCAAGTGCATCACGGGCGGATATCCGATGGCGGGCGGCGTCGGCGGTCGGCGGGACGTGATCATGAGCTTCGCGGCAGGCATCGGCGGAACGGGGGAGCGCGCCTACGTGGGCGGGACGCTTTCGGCCAATCCGCTTTCGTGTGTGGCGGGTTATCATGCCCTGCTCGAAATGGAATGCACGAATGCGCCGGTGATCGCGGGCCGGGCGGGCGACCGTTTGACGAGAGGCTTGAACACGATCATCGCAAAGTATGGACTGCCGTTTGTTGCCTTCAATCAAGGCTCCATTGTTCATCTCGAAACTTCGGGCGTGATGCTGCTCGATCTCAAGAACCCGATCCGCCTGCTCAAGGAACTTAACCCGCGCAAGCACATGATGGAGGAGATGGGCGCGGCTTACATGGCGAACGGGCTGGTGACACTGGCCGGCTCGCGCATGTACACGTCCATGGCGGATACGGACGAGGTAACTGACGACGCGCTGGGGAGGTTCGAGGCGGTCCTGTCGCAGTGCTGATCTTGCTCCTCGCCTCTTGACGGATTTTTTGCGTGGTTGCATAATGGTTCCAAAATGGAACCGTTATGGAGGTAGTGGTGACTACTCTGACCATCAAAAATCTGTCCCCGTTTTTGTATGAACGTTTGAAGATGCAAGCAAAGAATAACCGCCGCAGCATCAACAACGAGGTGATTTTCGTTCTTGAGCAGGCTCTTGTCATTCCGCCTATTGATATGAAGGCTGCCTTGGAAAGTACCCGCAAGTTGCGCGAGTTGACGGCGGATTACGTTGTCTCTGCCGACGAGATCGAAAAGATGATCAATGAGGGGCGGGAATGATCGTCGCTGACACCAACGTCCTCCTGTACCTTCACATCAATGGCGACCAGACCCCTCTTGCTCTGGAAGTTTTGCAGAAGGACCCGCGCTGGATATCGCCTCCGCTCTGGCAGAGTGAATTTTGCAATGCGCTGGCAGGATTGATTCGCCGCGGGATGCAGTTGGAGAAGGCGCAGAAAATCATGTCTGAAGCCTTGCTGTTGATGGCAAAGCGTCAGGTTGCCCCGCAATCCAGCAGAGTCCTCGATCTGGTTTCAAAGAGTACCTGCACCGCGTATGACTGCGAATTCGTTGCCCTGGCCGAGCAGCTTAACATTCCGCTGGTAACTGCCGACAACCTGCTGCTCAAGAGTTTTCCCGATATTGCAATTTCAATGAGTGAATTCATAACACGGTAAATGCCATGGATCAGGAAAATATCTTCCTCGCCGTTGACCTCGGCGCCTCGGGTATGAAAGTGCCGCTCATCACCGTGAGCGGCAAAGTGCTGGGTTGGAAGTCCGAGCCGATCAAGTTATATGTCACGCCCGATGAGGGGGTAAACAATCGCCCGGTCTTGGTCTCATAGTGGGGCATACCTGAAAAGCGTACTCCACCTGTTTTTATGGCATTTCCGTAATCTCGGTTGAAACCGTTCTTTCACCGACCCTCAACAGCATCACGCCTGTAAAGAGGATCAAGCTCCCGGCAAATTGCATGGCGGTCAGCAATTCACCGAAGATAATGTAGGCCCAGATGACCGTCAGGCCAGGCTCGAGGGTGGCGATCAGGCTGGCGACAGTGGGGGGCAGGTAGCGCAGGCTGAGGGTGTAGAGTCCGAATCCGCCCAGGGTGGGGGCAACGCCCAGGAAGAAGAGCCAACTCCAGCCGGGGACCGAACCGCCGAGCCACATTAAATCCGAAAGTAAAGGTTTCCTGTTGAATAAGTCCGCGCCGAGATTGAAGAGGAACAAAAAGACGGCCGCGGCGCAAAAGCTGTAGAGCAGGGCCGTCCACGAGTCGATGGATTGGTCGGAAGCGTGTTTGCCCTCCAGGTTGTAGATGGCGAAGAACAGACCTGTCAGCAGGCCGAAGATAATGCCGGCCGGGTTGAGCCTCCACACGGACGGGTCAATCGCGCCCGAGACCAGGATCACGCCCACCGAAGCCAGGAGAATCGACAGGATCTTGACACGCCCAAACTGTTCTTTGAAGGCGATGCGGCTCAGGATGGCTGTGATGGCCGGCGAACTGAAAGCCAGCACCGTGGCGACCGCCGCGCCGTTGTATTGCACGGAGAAAGTCCACATGGAATTGAAGATGGCCAGCGTCAGGCCGTACAGCACCATGAAGAACCACTGTTTACGTTCCAGGTGGAAGCGCGCTCGACTGAAGACAGCCAGCCCGAAGATCATGCCAATCGAGACGAACAAGTCGCGCCAGAAAGCCAGCACCAGGGAAGGCAGTTGATAAGTCCGGCTCAAGTAGCTGATGATG
>JAKANW010000484.1:0-684 GCA_021823555.1 Chloroflexota bacterium | reverse complement strand
GCCCGTGCTGGACCATAGCACGGTGGCCGTCAGCGCGATCAGGTAGCCACGCGAATAGGCCTGGGCAGTTTTGTTTTCGGTCATGCGACCTCGCTTGGGAAAAGGGATGAGCCGTATTGTACGCCAGACGGCAAGGCACGTGAGGGGAGCATTTCCTGCGTTTTCGCACGTAATGACAAATGATGTGATTCCCTGTACAATCAAAATGCTCCTTAGCGGTTGACCAATGGGGATGTGCCTTTAGAGTTTTCGGGCGGCGTTATAGCCGGTGTAAAGGAAACTCCCATGGGCAAAAAGTCGAAGAGCAATACCGCCAGGAATATTTTCAGAACCGGGGGGATCAAGGTATGGATTCCCATTATTGTTGCACTTATCGGGTTAATTGGAACGCTGGTCGCCGCAGAGATGGGCTGCTGGGGAACCATCGTGGCCGCTTTGCTCCCCTCCTACATTCAAGCCAATCGCCCAACTCAGGCACTTCAAGCGACCGCGCTTCCGAGTCAAATGACCTGCCCACAGTCGGAGGGTGTTGCCTTCGACTCTGGCAGCCTGGACGGCTGGCAGATCCGTTATGAGGGCGCGGTACGTTTGGGCGAAGGCCTGTCACTCTCCAGCGAAATTCCCTGCACCGATGCGAAGGATTCCGCACTGGCTTTCAGCTTCCAGTTGCTGAACTACCGGCAC
>JAKANW010000483.1 GCA_021823555.1 Chloroflexota bacterium | reverse complement strand
GAAATCTCGAAGGAAATGCTGGCGAAGAAGATCGAGAATTTAGAAAACACTCAATCGCCCACGCTGGTGGTCCCCGACGCGGGTTGTCTCATGCACATCGCGGGCGGACTGCACCGGCAAGGGAAGAGTCAGCACGCCGTGCATTTAGCGGAAGTGCTGGCGAACAGGGAATAGCACATCTTTGAACCACCAAGTCACGAAGACATTGAGAGGGGAATAAACAAACACAAAGTCAAAAGGATACGAAGTTATTTTATCTTTGAGTCTTTATGCCTTTGTGCCTTCGTGATAATGGTTTTAACCAGCACAAAACGCGTGGGGGCGATCCCAGCCAAAAGACATTCACCCCCCAGTTGACTTTGCCCTTCTTTTTAAGGTATAGTCTTAATGCCAGTCACTTTACCGGAGGAGAATGTCCATGAAACGGGTTTCGAACCGGGCCATTGTGTCGCTGTTGATTTTAGGAGTTTGGGTATTGCCGATGCTGGGGGCCTTGTTTGCACGAGCCGCCGATTCGAATCCTAGCCAGCGCCCCTACACGATCACCCTCGATTTTCGATCCGCGCCCGGCCAGCCAGACCAGGCTGTGGGCCAGGCGCCGCCCAACACGGAATTGGCCCTCTATCTCAACGACCGCCTGCTTTCCGTAACCAACTCCAACCGCCAGGGGGATTACTCATTCGACCTGCCCGTCCTGCCTCAACGAAGAAATGATCTGGTAACCCTGCCCACCGCGCTCGACTCCACCAGCCTGCCGCTACTCTATGACGTGCGCGGCTTCCAGGGCATTCACATCCCACCCGCGGACGTTCAAATTACAGAGCCATTTCTGGCCGCGGTTGTTCCAAATCCGCAGGGGATTCAACTTTACGGTTCGGTGACACCCTTCACGCAGGTACAGGTGTGGGCCGACTCGTGCCAGAACGGCGCGGCAACCCCGGTCAATGTGGATGAAGAGGGTGGGTTCGCGGCCAAGTTGCTGCTAGCCGCGGTTTCAGCGTTGCCCGCGCAATATTGCTTTCGCGTCGCGCCGAGTCAGAATCCCTCGGCGGGAAAAGAATTTCAGATTGCCGCGCCCGCTCCAAGTCAGGCCGGAAGCGGAGGAATTTGGCAGCGCAGCATCCAATTGAAGTTCACACCCACCGACATCAGTCTCATCTTCTCGGTCGAGATGCCCGAGCGCACACTCGTCTATCAACACCTGGCGCGCGGCGACATGAGCGAGCGGCAGTTCATCCAATACGTATTCGGCAATGTGACGTTGAACACGTTCCTCGACCCGCGCAAGCTGGCCTGGTGGCAGGAGAAAAAACCAAACAGTGACCGCGTGACCGTGTTCGTGGAAAGCCAGCCGCTGACCTTTCTGATCCCCGAAGATACCGAGACGGTTTTTCAGCTCAGCACACAAAGCTTCGGACTGACAAGTGTGCCGCCCTATGGCAGCGCCGACACCGTGACCGCCGCGCTGGATGGCGTGCATATTTTGGGAAATGACCCCATCGCCACGAGCGGCGACGCGTCCACCCAAACCTGGCGCGGCACGCTGGCTGCCAGCGACAAACTCACTCTGCACGTCAGCCGCAGCGCCGCGCCGCCTGCCGACCCGATCGGGCGGACGCGCTTGCGCGAGGAAATTTCGAAGATCATGACCAATCTGGCCGTTGTCCCGCCGCCGTTGTTGCAGGATACGCTTGAAGGCCAGATCATCGGCTTGCTGCCCGCGCGCCTGCCCGCCGCCGAGGAGGCCGCAGTCTTCGATTATTTCAGCAGCCTGTACAAAGCCGATCCATTTACCGAAAAAACCGCCGCGCCGCAAACCTTCCAATCCTTTTTGCGCGACTGGCCCTCGCGCCTGCCCAACTGGCTGGGCAGTTTGCTCTTCGGCATGATGTGGCTCATCCCCGCCGCACTAACTCTGTGGGCCGTGCGCGACAATACTTCGCCAACGACTACATCTGTGCGCAGCCAGTTGGCGTGGATTGCGGCCGGCGTCATCGTCCTGACCCTGCTCGGCCTCGACTGGTCGTCGGTGCTAGTGCAGCTCACCCCACAGCAACGCGTCCAACTGGCGCAGATGGGAATTGGCCGCGCCACGTTTTTGAATTGGATTCTGGCGGGCCACGCGGCTTTCCTCGTGTTCTATTTTCCGCTTCCGCGCTGGACCCGCTGGCTGTCGGCCCGACCCTGGGCACTGCTGGCCCTTTCGATTTTCTCCGCGTTCGCCTTCACCATCCTGGCGCGCCTGGCTTTGATGTTCATACCCGACGGCTGGCTAAGCGTCCTGTTAACCGGACTGCCGCTGGCCGGGTTTAGCGTGCTCGCCTGGCAGGCAGGGCAGATCGGCAAACAGGAAAAAGCCCAACCACCTTCGTTAGGCGTGACGTTGTTCATACTAGCGGTCATCTTCCTTGTGAGCCTGCCAGCCCAATCCCTGCCGCTTGCCACCCGGCTGGGCGGCATCGGCGTGACCACACAGGGTGTATCGTTGGCGCGGCCGTTGGTGCCGCTGGCCCTGCTGATCGCGGTGGTCGTCGCACTACATTCCGTATTCGATCACCCGCTGGGGACTCCGCTCAAGCCACTGGAACGCGAATTCGGCCGCGTGCTCATGATCGGATTCGCCATCGGCGTGACCCCGGCCTGGGGTTTCGTCCCGCTGTCGATCGTTACAGGACTGCTTCTGTTCGAATGGGTCCTGCCTGGCAAATTGCTTGCGCCCGCGCAAGCCTTGGCAGACTACGTCAAAAATCACCACGAAGAGGGCGTGAAGCAAATGCTGGAACTTAACCGTCGGTCCCGCATCTGGCGCACATACATGGCCGGCGCGCAAAAACAGGCGCGCGAAAACAAACTCGACGACGCGGCCTACCAGCAAAAGCATGCTGAGTATGAGCAGGAAAAACATAGTTTGGAGCGGCCATCGTATCTCGGCACGGACCAGTTGACCCTGCATGACTTGGCCTTCAACTTTGGCGCCGGGCCGCGCTTGCGCGATAACCTCAACCAGTCGCTGGCCTGGGGCGTAATCCTGGCCGCGCCGTTCACGGTTCTACAGGGCATCCCGCTGGCCCTGAGCGAGCTCAACACCGCCGGGCCGTTCCCGTTCCTGAGCACGAGCGTCCGGCTCGTTGCGCTGGTGGCGCAGTACATGGCGGCCGCAGCCTTTCTCGGCTATTTCTTCCCGTTCCTGCGCGGCCGCAGCGGGTTGGAAAAGGGCGGCTGGTTTGCGGGCAGCATCATCCTGGCCTTCCTGCCCTACCACCTCATCCACGACAGCGCCGCCATCGAATGGATGGTGACCGCCATCTGGGCCGCCTCCATCCTGGCCGCCAACCTGATCGTCAGCCTGATGGCCATCGACGTGCACACGCTGCTCCACTTCCATTTTAGCTGGTTCCACCTCCACGACCTGTACGACTTGGCGGCGATCGACATCCTTCAGCATGCGAATCTGGCCAGGGACGAACAGATCGTGGCGGTGCCGACGCTGATCAAGCGCCTTCCGGCGCCGCTCAGGCGGCTCGTGGGCGACATGTCCGACCTCAACAAGGTGCTCTTTGGTCTGGACCTTCGAGCGCAGGAGTCATAGTGGCGGCCGCCACGAAGAAGGCTCGAGTGGTGACGCTGCCGGACGACTGGGAGGCCCTGCTGAACGGCATTGCCCGCGGCAAAGCCGTGGTGGAATACGGCGCCAACCACACCGTCTACATGCAGGGCCAGCTGGCCGATGCCGTGTACTTTCTGCTGAGCGGCAAGGTGAAGCTCGCGGTGTCCTCGCACGAAGGCAAGGAAGCCATTGTC
>JAKANW010000482.1 GCA_021823555.1 Chloroflexota bacterium | reverse complement strand
AGGTCCTTGCCGCTCGCGTCGCCCTTTTCCAGCAGGCCCACGGCGCAATCCATCCGTGTCTTGTACGGCGGTTCGGTGACGGCTGCCAACGCGGCGGAATTTTTCAGTCAGCCCGAAATTGACGGCGCGCTGGTCGGCGGGGCCAGCCTGAAAGCGGACGAATTCATCGCCATCACGCGAGCCGCGGTTGACGGTAGACCGTAGACGGCTGCCCACTGTTCACTGATAACTGATAACTGATCCCCGATGCTCACCGGCCTCTTCTGGTTCCTGCTGGCGTTGCTGGCTTTGCTGGGTTTGCAGCGCTTCCTGCACCGCGAGATCCAGGCCGTCTTTTTGATCGTATCCCGCAATCCCGCCCTGACGATGGGCTTGTTCTCCGTGTTGTTTTTCCCCGGTGTCTTCTTGCACGAACTCAGCCATTTCCTGATGGCGAAGTTGCTGGCCGTGCGCACCGGTGGTTTTTCCCTGGTGCCGCATCCTTTGCCGGATGGCCGCTTGCAGCTCGGCTTCGTGGAGACGGCGCGCACCGACCTGGCACGCGATGCCCTGATCGGCGCCGCGCCACTCATCTCCGGCGGATTGGCGGTGGCGGCGATCGCGATCTATCCCTTGAACCTGCTGCCCTTATGGAGCGTATTGCGCAATGCCCAGTTCGAGCTGTTCTGGCTGGGCATTTCCCTGCTGCCGCAAATCAGGGACTTTTGGCTGTGGTTCTACCTGGCTTTCGCTATCAGCAGCACCATGATGCCCTCCGAATCGGACCGGCACGCCTGGCTGCCGCTGGGACTGCTGGTCGCCTTTCTGGTGGCGCTGGCTGGACTGGCAGGCGCTGGCCCGTGGATGCTGGCAAACGTCGCGCCGTGGCTGAATGCCTTCCTGCGCAGCGTCGCGTTGGTCTTCGGCTTGAGCGCGGTCATCCATGCCGCCTTGATCCTGCCGCTCTTGCTTCTCCATCGCCTGCTGACGCGCTTGACGGGGCTGGATATAAAGTAAATCACTATCGTACATCCATAAATCTGTGTCATTGCAAGCCGCCGCTTGCCTGCCCCGCTGTACTTGCGGGCTGCTCTTTAGCGGCGTGACCCGAATGATTTTGGAAGTGGAGGAGGAGTAGGCAATTGGATGTGACGGGAGAGATCTGTGCAGGATTCAAATATGGTTGGCCGTAATCATCCCTGTATTTTGGTCTTGCCGTAAATGGCCTCCCTCTGATAGAATACCATCTGCACGCCGAATTCCTTGATCTTTCGAGAAAAACCCTCGGCTACCCCGTCGGGGGTTTTTGTGTGTAAAATTCCCCTCACCCCAACCCCTCTCCCACTGGGAGAGGGGCAAGGGGTGAGGGCAGTAAGGACATTATGCTAACCGAACGAACCGACCTCCGTAACATCGCCATTATCGCTCACGTTGACCATGGCAAAACAACCTTAGTGGATTTCCTCCTGCGCCAGGCGCACACCTTCCGCGACAACCAGCAGGTGGCCGAACGAGTCATGGATTCCAATGATCTCGAACGCGAGCGTGGCATCACCATCCTGGCCAAGAACACCGCCATCTCCATCCCCGATCCCAGGACCGGCCAGGTGGTCAAGATCAACATCGTGGATACCCCCGGCCACGCCGATTTTGGCGGCGAGGTGGAGCGCGTCATGAACATGGTGGACGGTGTGCTTTTGCTGGTGGACGCTGCCGAAGGCCCCATGCCCCAGACCCGTTTCGTGCTCAAGAAAGCGCTTCAAATGGGACACAAGGCGGTGGTGGTCATCAACAAGGTGGACCGCAAGGACGCCGAACCTTCGCGCGTGCTCAACGAGACCTTTGACCTGTTCATCGAACTCGGCGCGACCGATGAACAAGCGGACTTCCCTGTCATTTATGCCCAGGCAACGGCCGGCCGCGCCGGTCTCACCCCGGAACTTGGGCCTGACCTCCAGCCTTTGTTCGATGTCATCCTTAATAAGATCCCCGCGCCCAAAGTGGACTCCGACGCGCCCCTGCAAATGCTGGTCACGACCCTCGGCTACGACGACTACCGCGGCGTGACCGCAGTGGGACGCATCTTTGCCGGCAGGATCAAGGCCGGTCAACGCCTAGCGCGCCTGACCGCCGAAGGGCAGAACCTGCCCGAGTCCGCTCGCTATCTGTACACTTTCCAGGGACTGAACAAGGTCGAAGTCGAGGAAGCCGTGGCTGGTGATATTGTCTCGCTCGCCGGTCTGGAAGGCATCGGCATCGGTGAGACCCTGGCGGACCCGGCCAACCCGGCGGCCCTGCCTACCATCAAGGTGGAAGAGCCGACCGTACGTATGACCTTCGGCGTCAACACCTCACCCTTTTCAGGCCGGGAAGGCAAGTGGGGCACCTCTCGCAAATTACGCGAGCGCCTGTTTGACGAGCTGCGCACCAATGTGGCTTTGAAAGTCGAAGAAACTGATTCGGCTGAGACCTTCCTCGTCTCTGGCCGCGGCGAATTGCATCTCGGCATTCTGATCGAGACCATGCGCCGCGAAGGCTACGAGTTCCAGGTTTCACGTCCCGAAGTGATCTATCACAAAGCGGAGGACGGTTCCTTGCTCGAACCGTACGAGGAAGTCCACATCGAGACCAGCAGCGAAACTGTCGGCGCGGTGGTGGAAATGCTGGGGGCGAGACGCGGCCAGATGATGGAGATGCAGGATTCGGGGCAGGGCGCGACGCGCATGGTTTATATCGTCCCGACGCGCGGCCTGCTCGGCTTCCGCTACCAGTTCCTCACCTCCACGCGCGGCGCGGGCGTCATGCACACCATCTTCCACGGCTACGATGAAATGGCCGGGCCGATGTCCACGCGTTCCACCGGCTCGATGGTCGCCTGGGAAGCAGGCGACACCACCGCCTACGCGTTGAAGAGCGCCGAAGAACGCGGCGTGTTATTCTATGGCCCCGGTGTGGCCGTGTACGAGGGCATGGTGATTGGGGAATACAACAAGACCGGTGACCTGGCGATCAACGTCTGCCGGAAGAAACACCTGACCAACGTGCGTTCGTCGCGCGGCGACATGGAAATCCGCCTCACCCCGCCCCGACAAATGTCCCTCGACGAGGCGGTTGAATACCTGGCTGATGACGAGCTGCTCGAAGTGACGCCAGAGTCCTATCGCATCCGCAAGCGCATCCTGGATACCGAGGAGCGCGGCAAGCAGACCAAGAAAGCCAAAGAAGCGCTCGGTGAAGAATAAAAAGTGGAGCGGGCTGCCAGCCCGCTCCCCACTCGATTTTTTACTGGCAACTAAAGGTGATCGTGCCGGATTGCGCCGTCAGGCTGCCCTGGAAGACAACAATGCTGTAGGAAACTTTCGTGGTGGGGCTGCCGGCGGCATAGGTATCTGTATAAGTGGTAGTGTTCGGCGGAAGCTCGGCAATCACGTTGCCGTCCCGCAGGACGCGGAAACCCTCCTCGCTGCTGGAACGATCGGTCCATTTGAGGGTGACCGTAATGTTGGCGTATCCATCGCAGGCGTATTGATACGTCAGCCCGGTGGGGGCATCCGGCGCAGCAGGTGTGCTGGTAGGCGGGGCTGTCAACGTAGGAACCACCCAATAGCTGCCGGAGGTGGTGGCATATCCGCCCCAGGCCCAGCAAGTGCCCCCGTTATCAGGTAATTTTACCAACCAGTAATTATCCTGTGGATACTGACCAACGATCTCCGCCTTGTAGCCGGACAGGAAGGTGAAAACGATTTCGTAATCCTGGCCCGGCCCGCTGCGGCAGTTGGTACTTTCATTGATGGTTAGCATCGGCACGGAATACGTGGGCGTGATCGTGGCCGCGGC
>JAKANW010000481.1 GCA_021823555.1 Chloroflexota bacterium | reverse complement strand
CACCGGCACAGGGTTATTTTTCTGGATGAACCCACAGCCGGGGTTGATCCAATGAGCCGCAGGGAATTCTGGGAGTTGATCTACGATATGTCCAAACAGGGAGTCGCCGTGCTGGTGACCACTCACTACATGGATGAGGCGGAATTGTGCCAGCGCGTGGGGTTTATCAGCCAGGGCCGTCTGGTCGCAATGGATTCACCCGCCCGCCTGAAACAGACCCGGATGCGCGGTCGTGTTTTGGAGATCAGTTCATCATCCCCGGATCGCGTCATGTTCGTGCTAAAGGCTGCGCAGCAGAGCGGCGGGTTGCCCCTGGATGAAGTCGCCCTTTATGGGGCACAAATCCACGCCGTCATCCCGAACGCGGAGCAATACCGGGATGACGTTCGCCGGACTTTGGAAGAAGCGGATATCCCCATCACTTCACTGGAGTGGATCGAACCGACTCTCGAGGATGTTTTCATTTCCGCAGTCAGCGCCTCACGCGCGGGCGGCTGACCTTTTGTAGATTGCCTGCTTTATCTTGCGTCCCACCATTTGGACAAGTGAGCATCCGGGCGGGAGGGTTGATCTATATAATGGGAGATGTCATTGAATAACATCAGGCGGGCGCGCACGGTATCCTTGAAGTCCAGGATGTTGAGACAGGCCGGGGCCTGGTCGAGGCGGTCGCGATAGCCTCGTACGTCAAAGCCCAGCAGGCTGCTGATCAAAAGCCGGATGGTCGCCTTGTGCGAAACGATCAGCACGTTCATGCCTTCATGTTTTACGACGATATCGCGTACCAGTGGCAGCGCCCGGGCCAGTACACTCAAACCAGATTCGCCGCCCTGGGGGGCAAAGGTGAAGGGATCGGCTTCCCAGGCAATGTATTCCTCTTTATAGCGAGCTTCCACTTCCTTGCGGCTGAGGCCTTCCCAATGACCGTGGCTGATCTCGCGCAGGCCGTCGCTCGGGATGGGATCCACATGGTGCGGCTCGGCCAGGATGCGTCCCGTTTCCATCGTGCGCAGCAGGGGGCTGCAATAGATGGCGGCAATCCTGGTGTTCGCCAGCCGGGCGGCCAGCAGCTTTACCTGGTGACAGCCCTCATCGGATAAGTTGATCTCACCCGCGCCGGAGAAACGATCTTCGGCAGTGAGCGGGGTAGCACCGTGGCGCACGATGTAGAGTCGGGTGGTCATGAAGTCTCCTGGTTTTGCATTCGATGCACTATTTTACATTGGAACTTCGCCGAATCAAACCGCCCTCGTAGTTGTCCCATCGCCAGAGGGAGGGTCAACCACCAAGCCGGCGAGCCGGGATAGACCAGGAACAACCCAACGGTGAGAGGAAGCCAAAAGATGGCTGCCAGCATGAGGCTTTGGATGACCGTTAATCCAAAGGCGGCGATTGCACAATACGCCGATCGGGCTAATAGGTGTGGCAATGGACAATCCAGGGAGAAAATTCCGCAGCGGGATATTCATGGAAAAAGGAAAGGCGCAAAGACTTTAGAGATTTTGTCTTTGCGCCTCGAATTTGATGGCCTCAAGCGGTTATGCCAGGGTCGCTTCTTCCTTTTTGCGGAACCAGGTTTTCCATTCTTGATTCTCCCACACCACCAGGATGGGGGAGGCGTTGAAGATGGACGAATACGTACCGCTGAAGATACCCACCAGCAGGATGATCACGAAGTGGCGGATGCTATCGCCGCCAAACAGCGCCAGCGCAAAGAGCGTGAACATAACGGTTAACTGGGTGGCAATGGAGCGGTCGAGAGTCTGGACGATGGAGTGGTTGACCAGAGTCTCGTATTCCACCCGGCGGTAGATGTGAGCGTTCTCGCGGACGCGGTCGAACACTACGATGGTATCGTGCACCGAGAAGCCGATCACGGTCAGCAGGGCGGTCAGGAACAAGGCATCCGCTTCCCAGCCGAGGAAATAACCCAGCATGGCCTCCACGCCCAGCACAACGAACACGTCGTGCAGCATGGCGATGATGGCGGCCGTGCCGTAGCGGATGGGATGTTCGACGCTGCGGAAGGCCCACCAGATGTAGAGCAGGATGGCAATGGCTGCCATGATGATGGCGAACCCGGCGCTGCGGGTCACTTCTGCTCCCACTGAGGCGCTCACGGAGGTGAAATTCAGCACAGTGACTGCGCCGCCGCTTTTGGTTTGCAACGCGTTAACGATCTGCCCTTTGGTCTCATCGGTCATGGCCTTCGAACGGATCGAATACGAGTCTGTGCCCAGTGGCTGGACGATGGGGCTACTGATTGGCTGTGCATCGGTGGAGAACTGGGAGTAAATTGCCGTCACATCCGCGGAGGGTGGGCGCGTCCCTGCAAACTGGACTTCGAGCAAGGAACCGCCGCGGAAGTCAATTCCCAGCTTTAACGGGCCTTCCCCGGTGCTGATCCAGTGCAGGGCCATGAAGATGATGCCCGGCACGATCACCAGCAGGGAGATCAGGAAGTAAAGGTAACGATTCTTGATGATGTTCATGACGTGCTCCTAGAGGCCAAACCAGGTTGGGTGCTCGGCCTGCTTGACGTTGTCGAGCACGGTGTGCAGGAAGGTGCGGGTGACGATGATGGCTGTGAAGAGCGAGATCAACACACCCAGGGCCAGGTTCACTGAGAAGCCTTTGACCATGCTGGCGCCGAAGGTATTGCCGAAGATGTACAGGATCGAGCAGGTGATCAGTGTGGAGATGTTCGAGTCACGGATGGAAGGCCATGCCCGGCTCCAACCCAGGTCAATGGCCTGGCGCAGGGTGCGCCCTGAACGCAACTCTTCCTTAAGGCGTTCAAAGATCAGTACGTTGGCATCCACGGCCATACCGATACTCAAAATGAAACCAGCGATACCGGGCAGGCTCAATACAACCGGGATGAGTTTGAATAGCATCAGGGAGAAGATCGCATAACAGATCAAGGCCAGGTCTGCGATCACGCCCGGCAGGCGGTAGTAAAGTGCCATGAACAGGATGACCACGGTCAGGCCGATGGCGCCCGCCAGGACGCTCTTGCGTACCGATTCTTCGCCGAGTGTTGGACCGACCGTGCGGCTTTCCACAACCTTGATCGGGATCGGCAGGGCGCCGGAGCGCAATTGAATGGCCAGGGTGTTGGCAGTTGCAGACGTGAAATTCCCCCCGGAAATTTGCCCGGAGCCGTCGGTAATGGGGTTTTTAATGACAGGTACGGAAATTACCTTCTTATCCAGCACGATGGCCAGGTATTTACCAACGTTGTTCGTGGTGTAATCGCTGAACAGCTTGGTGGCGTCTGACTTCAGGGTAAACGATACTGCGTAACCACCGGTCGTATCTGCCTGGGCGACGGCAGTTTGGAGAGAGGCTCCCGTCATCACTGTGTGATAAATCACCGGCGCGGTGGTTGGGGTGCCGGTTGCGGCGGGTGTCGCGCCAGCTTGCGCGGTGGCAGTGGCGGCTGCCGTCGCGGTGGCTTCCGGTGTGGAGGTGACAGCGGGCGTAGCGGTCGCAGCGCCAGGCGTCGTCTGTGCCTGGTTTCCGGAAGTCTGGGCAAAGTCAGTTTGGATGACAGTGCCCTCGGGTACCGGGTTTGAACCCATATCCACGAATTCCAACAGAGCGGTCTGCTTCAGGGAAGCGACGACTTCCTCAGGGTTGGTCACGCCGGGGAATTCAGCCACGATGCGGCGGTCGCCGGCGGTCTGCATTTGGACTTCGCTCACGCCCAATCCATTGGCGCGGTTCTCGAGGATGCTCCGTACGTTATTCAACTCTTCGGCGGTCACAACGCGGTCGGCGGGTACGTCGGCTTCCAGCAAGGTCTGCAGGCCTC
>JAKANW010000480.1 GCA_021823555.1 Chloroflexota bacterium | reverse complement strand
GACGCAATGCGCGGCGATCACTTTGGCCTCGAAGAGTCCCTGCTTCTTAACATACGGCACGACAGGTATGCCTTGTTCCTTGCGCATGTTCTCGACCTCGAGGGCCGTCTCGGAAATATGGATATGCAGGGGCACATCGAATTCCTTGGCCAATAGGGCGGTGTCGCGCAGGATCTCAGGCGTGGTAGTGTAGGGCGCATGAGGAGCTACGGCTGGGACGATCAGAGGGTGTCCCTTCCATTTCTTGATGAACTCGCGCGCCCGGGCAAAGGAATCTTCATACGCGGCCGCGTCCGGAGCGGGGAATTTCATCACGGTCTGCCCGCAGACCGCGCGCAGGCCCGCGTCGGCAGTGGCCTGTGCAACGTCTTCCTCAAAATAGTACATGTCGTTGAAGGTGGTCACGCCGCTGCGGATCTGTTCGGCGCAGGCCAGCAGGGTGCCCAGCCGCACGAATTCTGGTGAGACGAATTCGCGTTCAACGGGCATCATGTAGCCCATCAACCACACATCCAGGCGCAGATCGTCGGCCAGGCCGCGCAACAGGGTCATCGGCACATGGGTGTGTGCGTTGACCAACCCCGGCATGAGCACTTTTCCGCCGCAATCCACGGTTTCGTGGGAGCTATATTCCTTTTTGATCTCATTTTCGGGGCCAACCGCCACGATGCTGTCACCCTGGATGGCTACCGCGCCAGGGAAGTATTGGCTCAGTTTTTCATCCATGGTCAGGACAACGGCATTTACTAAAAGCGTATCTATGGTCTGGGTCATTCACACTCCTATGAGTTTGATGTTGTTTAGTGCTTGGAATCTGTTCATGTCTGGCGGAGGCTTTCGTGTTCGGAGGTTTTTTTACTTCTTGAAATTCAGCAGCACGTTCAACACCTTCAGGTTCATGCTGAATTCCGTATGTTCATGGTCGCTCAATTCCATGTCCACAGCGGCCGCGCCGCGCGATACAGCATAATCGGCCAGCGTGCCGGTATACACACAGCCCGTCTCCACCGGCGGGAAGGGATATGTACTGACCGCAGCAATCGCCTGTGCCAGGCGGACCGAGGCCGGGTCCCAAGGGGTGCCGCCGGGGAAGATGCCCAAGGCCGCGCTGTGATAGCTGATCAGCGCCTGCACCTGGTGTAGATTGAGAAAATTCATGATGACGTGCGTCTCCATTTCTGAACCGGGGCCGCTGCCGCTGGTGGTGGCCGCCTGGTCAAAGCAACCGCTGCGATCCCAGGTGGCAGACCAATTGATGGGGAAGTTGCGGTTCAAATCCACGCCATGGTCGTTGACGCGCCCGTCAATGCCATGGTCACGCGCGTCGCCGTCGGGGTTCAGGTCGCGCAGGATGTAAAGTGTATCGTCCTGCGGGATGATTTCGGGATGGACATTGAGATATCTGATCAACTGGTCGGCCAGTACAATAGTGTTCCATTCGTAGCCGCCATGAATGCCGGCCACGATCATATATTGCTTTGCGCCCTGCCCGAAGGAATAGACCTCGATGGGCCTGCCTGAAACCGAGTATCCGATCACACCGGGCGCCAACCCCATCAAGACGAAAGGCGTGGGTGTTTCCACAACGATTTCCGTCGAGCGCGGGTTGGGTGTGATGGTCGGCAAATTATAACGCGTTGGGATGGGCGTAGTGGTGAGAGGGAGCGTTAGCGCTGGTTCCGGTTGCGGCGCGGCGCGCGCCGAGCGTTGCAGGAAGTACGCCAGGAAGATAGTTAGAATCGCCAGTGCGCCTGCTGCGTTCAAAAGCAGGACAAAGATCACCAGGACGGATGGTTTCTTCCTGCGGCGGGCGGGCATGACTCAGTCGTCAGCTTCGGCTTTCAGGCGTAGCATGTTGAGAGCGTTATTAAAAGCCCAACTCGGAAGGTTGCGCGGGTGTCCGCCGTAAGTGATGCGATGACTCTTTTCACCCTGTGGTGTAATGATCGCCAACTCGGCGGCCATATCGTCCACAAAGGCTGCGATGCCAACGGCGGAGGTGGCGGAGGTATGTTCCAAGGCTGCGCGCAGCACTCCGGGCAGCGCGCCCGGCTCAAGTTCCGGGAAAGAGGCGAGATTCGGCAGCCGGCGCTGCAAAGACTCCGTCAGTCCGTGTTCGACGCATGCCAGGCTCCAGCCGCGTCGTTCGATGGCTGCCAGTGTGATGCTTTCCAGGGTGTCATCGTCCGCGCCGAAGATGATGTTCTTCAGTCGGTTACGTAAATCCCGTTCCACTTCTGCGATCATCCGATCGGCCTCGGCCTCCGTGTCTGCTTTGGCAGCCAGGCGGATATCCACCACGCCATTATGCGCGGCCAGCCCCACGGTGGGATTGGAAAGCGTTTCGAGGTCGCCGATCTGTTCGTCAACCATGCCCTCGCCCATCCCGGCGGTGTGCAGCAGGCGTACTTTGATGATGTGGTGCAGGCCGAACCTTTTTTGCAGGTAGGGGATGACCGACTCGTGCAGCAGGGTTTCCATTTCCTTTGGAACGCCGGGCAGGGAGATGACGGCATTGCGTTCAGTTTCAACGATGAAAGCCGGGGCGGTACCCACCGGGTTGGGGATGGCAACCGCTCCGCGCGGGACGTAAGCCTGTCGTTTCTGATTCTCGGAGGGAGTGCGGCCATAACGCGAGATGGTGGCAACCACCTGCACCCAAAGCTCCTCGCGGAATTCCGTTTCCACACCTGCAGCGCGCGCTACGGCCTCGCGCGTCGGGTCGTCCACAGTGGGGCCGAGGCCGCCCGTGGTAATGACGATCTCGGCCCGCTGCATGGATTCGCGGATGGCCGAGGCGATGCGCTCCACGTTGTCGCCAATGGTGATGGTGCGATACAGGTCCACACCCAGGCCGCGCAGAATACGGGCGATGGCGCGGGTGTTGGTATCTACAATTTCGCCGAGCAGGATCTCGGTGCCGATGGTGATGATTTCAGCAGAAGTCATTTTTTAAGGCTTATGGATAGATGGGCACGAACTTGCCGCTCTGGATTTGGAATATTTCGATTTCCGGGGCTGCGCAGTCGCCTGAGCTTGAACAGGAGATCGGACCACTCAATCCGTTCACGCCATGGATTGCGTAAATGGCGTTGCGTAATTTTTGGCGCGGAATAAAAACGCTGTCATTTGTGGAAGAGGCGGGTATCGCAGTTTGTTCGATCACAGTAAAGAGCATCAGCGCTGCATCATAGGCTTGCAGGTGATACGTCGCAACCGGATACTCTCCGTAGATGGCCTTGTATTTCTCGGCAAAAGGCTGTGACTCGGGGGCAGGGGCCGGCCCGGAAAGATATATTCCTTCTGATGTTTTACTGGTTAATTGGAGGAAATCACTGCTTAATGAACTGTCTGAACTGATCAAGGCGCTCTTCAAACCTTTTTCCTTTGCGCCATTGGTGATTGCAACACTGTCAGTTGTGTAAACCGGGTAATACAGGACATCGGTATCGAGTTTTTGAATCCAATTCAATTTGGCGGACATATCCTCTCCGCTCTTGATCTGGATCTGTCCTATGCAATCCCCGCCCATTTGTTCAAAGTCCTGGCAGGCGGTAGCTTGCAGTTCCTCTGAATAGGGTGTCCCATCGTGAATTGTAGTCATGGTGCGCGCACCCAGCACGCTGAATGCGAACTGGGCCACGGACTTGCCCTGCGCCTTGTCGTTGTAAATGGTGCGAAAGAAACCAGCCTGGTGCGTTCCACTGTCGGTCAGCGATGGGGCAGTGCTGGAGGGAGAGATCAAAACTTTTCCGGCCCGGGTCAAAATTTTGGCAGCGGGCACTGATGCGCTGGAACAAGTCGCGCCGATCACGCC
>JAKANW010000007.1 GCA_021823555.1 Chloroflexota bacterium | reverse complement strand
CTTGGGACGATTTTATGAAAGTCTGTGCAGCGGTCAGCAAAGCGCCGGATACCTACTGCTACGAGATGAACACCGATGCTTCGCGCTTCGCAAACTGGGTCTGGAGCCGCGGCGGCGATATGCTCAGCCCGGATAGCAAGACAGTCGCCTTCAACTCGCAGGCCGGCCTGGATACGCTGGACTTCCTCAACCAACTATTCCAGCAAAAGTATGCCACCGTGATTGCCAAGCCCTTCCAGGACCAGACCGACTTTTCCCTGGGCAAGATTGCCTTTGCCTTTGGTTCGTCCGCTGGTTTGCCTTATTACAAGAAAGCCATTGACCAGGCGGGGAAAGTAACCAACTGGGGCATCGCCCCCGGGCCGCATACCACGCCCAATCCGGTGGTGGATGCGTACGGACCGAGCGTGACCATATTCAAGACCACCACTGATAAAGAGCGCGCCGCGTTCACTTTCCTGAAATGGTTGATGAGCACAGATGCCAACGCGACCTGGGTCAAGTCAACCTATTACTTCCCGGCGCGTCAATCAACCAAGGCTGCCCTGGTTGATTTCATCCAGGCCAACCCGCTTTACGGTCAGGCCTTCGACTGGCTGCAGTACGGCCGCCAGGAACCGACCATCGCCGCCTGGAATCCGATCCGGGGCTTCATCGCCGATGCCCTGACCTCCATTGCCAACGCCGCGGCGTCTCCTCAAGATGCGTTGAACACCGCAGCGGAAAAAGCCAACTCGGCTCTGGCGGGCCAATAGGTGCGCTTTGTAAAACAAGATGTGGGGTTCTTCAGCCAAGATCCGGAGAACCTACGTTCTTGACGGCAGAAACATTTAATACGAAGAAGTCCCTGAGGGTCGTACGACCTCCAGGGATTTCTTTTATATACCCCGCAGTTGTGTTTCAAGCGAAAATCTACCCAGGGATGCGGAACGTAAGGTGCAACACAACAAGCATCGAACAACTGATAAGCCAATCCTTGTGACCGTAGGCTATAATCTTGCAGAAAGGTCTCCCTCATATTGCCTTACAGGTAACTCATGCCCAACCATTTGATCCACGAAATCTCCCCCTATTTGCTCCAGCACGCCCACAATCCCGTAGACTGGTACCCCTGGGGCCAGGAAGCACTGGCAAAAGCCAGGGTCGAAGACAAGCCCATCTTCCTCAGTATCGGATATGCAGCCTGTCACTGGTGTCATGTCATGGAACAAGAGTCCTTCGAGGATGCCGAGATTGCTGCGTTCATGAACGAACACTTTGTTTCCATCAAAGTGGACCGCGAAGAGCGTCCCGACCTCGACAGCATCTACATGCAAGCCACCACGGCCATGACCGGTTCAGGCGGCTGGCCCATGTCCATCTTTCTTACGCCCGACCTGCGCCCGTTCTATGCCGGGACATACTTCCCGCCCGTCCGCCGCTACAACATGCCCTCCTTCAAAGAAATATTGCTCAGTCTCGCCAAAGCATACCGCGAGGAACGCCAGGAGGTGGATCGTGTCGCCGGGCGGGTGTTACAGCATATCCAGCAACCAACCCAAGCCGTTGAAAATAAAAATACGCTCACGCAGCCAACACTGGATGCAATCACGACCTCCCTGCTGGAAACATATGATTGGGGGTATGGCGGTTGGGGCGGCGCGCCCAAATTTCCCCAGCCGATGACTATTGAATATCTGCTTCGTCGCGCTTCCACGGATTCCCCACTGCGTGAACAGATCCTGAAAACCTCTCTGCACGTCCTCAACGTCATGGCGCGCGGCGGCATGTACGACGTGGTCGGCGGCGGCTTTGCGCGCTACAGCACCGATAACTTTTGGCGCATCCCACATTTTAAGAAATGGGGTTCTCAATCGATAACTTGTTACGACCCAAGAAACACCATACATCTACATACTTTTGATTGTCTTCCACGGTGAAAGACGCCCTCACATCCAGCAACTCAATAATTCTCCTGCGATCTTCAAACGATTCGTCGCCAGGCCCTAAGCCCTCTGCAATCTGAGCAGCGAAATCCACAATTTGTTGGATCTCAGTTTCCGATAAAGCTTCGGATTCCAGGTTCAAATTCATTTCATCACGTTCCTTCTCCAAAGCTAAGAGGGTCGATTCCAATTGCTGCTTTTTATCAATCAGCAACTCCCTCTGAACTTGTCCGGAAATATATAAATCGAGAACGCGATCTAATTGAGTTTTTGAATCCTGCCACAGATCCTCCAAAACAATCAAGCGGTCACGAATCGGAGCACAGAACTGTTCTCTTCCTTCCTGATACTCTACAAGTCCGTGCTCCAAAACTCCAGGTTTTGTGAGGAGGTCTTTTACCCAGACCCAAACAATTTTGTCAACAACATCGACTCGGAAGCTCGGAAGATTACACTCGACATTGGCAACATATCCCATATAACCATTACACCGATAGTAAAGGTAATATTTAAGTTCCTTTCCACTGGGTCGAGTGGCAAAACAATTGATGCTGCTTTTGCACAAACCACACCTAACCCGACTTCTAAGTAAATATTCCCTTTTTATATGGCGGAGGGATTCACTGGTATTCAGCTTTCGTTGAATTTGAGCTCGTTTCCATGTCTCTTCGGAGACAATCGCAGGGACATCAAAGGTCAGCCACCACTCGCGAGCGTTGATCTTATTGCCATTAAAAGTGTTCCGCTTTCCGTAATGCCAATGACCTGCATATGTTTCTGAATCCAGAATCCGCATTACTAATCTCCAAGACCATTCTCCTTTTCCGCGTTTTTTGAACATCCCGCGAATATCCGCCCAGGTAGGAACTTTCATTTCGGTCAATCTATTAGCAATTGCACGTGCAGACAGACGCTTTCCACGTTCGTCACCCTCAACATAAAATCTGTAAACTAATCGTACAACCGCTGCCTCCTCTTCATAAATCACCAAAGTTTTACCGTCTTCCGACAAGCGATAACCATAGGGTGGTTTATTCCCATGAAGCATGATGGTCCCGTTTTTGACCACCTGCCGCCTACCGCGAACCATGCGTTCGGCAATTTTTTCGCGTTCATATTCAGCTATAGTCGCACGAATATGCTTGTTCAAGCGCCCTTCTGGCGAGTTTTCATAGCTGGCAAGCACGTAGACAACCTCGACTCCTGCTCGATTCAACTGTTCTTCAACGATAAGTTGCTTTGCCAGTTTCCGGCTCAGGCGGTCAATCTCCCGGACTACCAATACATCAAACTCTCCTTTTTGGGCCATATCACGTGCGTGATTAAGTTCAGGTAATTCAAATGAAGCGCCTGATGCACCACGATCATCCTCGGCCAATTCTGCAACGATTTGCCATCCATTTTCGATTGCAAATTCTCTGCACATTTCCAATTGTCCCGCCAGATTACGCCCCTCCTTGCCACGGTCATCGCTGGAAACTCTTGCATAAAGTACTGCACGTTTAGTTGTTTTCATGATCTTCCTTCATGAGTAATTTTGTTTTTGGGAATGGTATAGGATTAGCAGAGCCAGACCGGGCTGGCTGTCGCTTAGTTGCAGGAAGGCTGGTAAAGAATTTCCCGCATTTCCTCAAAGAGCTGGAGTCCCAACACAAGGGATTGTTCATGGGAGGTAAGTTCAAAGGAATTCACAAGATCGGCCAATACCATGCCGATATTTCCTTCAACCTCCAGCAGGCTCTTTCCACTCGCTGCTTCCTGCCATTCTTGGCAGAATTTGGAAAGGATTGAAATAGCTTTTGTTCGTGAGTCTAGATTCACATTCAACATCAGATGGCTCCTTTTGAATATTGGAGCGATCTCATTCTGCCCGGTCAGAAAAGAAATCGCCCCAGCGGAATCCCACCAGGGCGATGAATTCAGGCTGATATAATGCCATCAGCCTTTCCCTCCGCCTAGATCGGTGGGTTGGGTCAGGGTCGTGCGTGTGTTTGCGCACATTCACGGCCCGTTTCAACAGATATAATTATCGTACTGATACGATAATTATACTACACAGAAATCAAAAGTCAACATTCCCCCACCCCATTGAATTATCGTCTTTTGGAACCAGGCTTTGGTTTTGCTCCGCGACGTTCCCCCAATTTCTCTGCATACTTTATATAGGTTTCCAGGGAATGCCGGCTGACCTGCCAGGATGGTCCCCACTTTCGCCCGATCACTTTTTTTGATCGAATCAATTGACGGATGTAATCCGGGTTATAACCGCTTACGCGCGCAGCATCATAGGTAGTCAGCCAATCTTCCATGCGCTTATTATAACTTGGACAGGTCCGGTCTGATAATTGTAACGAATTTCACATAAAATTTCGGTTTTCTATTACAATAGCCGCCCTATGGCTGGAAACGTTATCAAACGCAGTAACATTCACCCTATTGTTCGCGCCATCCTGGTCTCCATATTGATCCTGTGTGGAAGCTCGCTTGGGGTATCCATTTATTGGATTTTCCAAAAAATCAACCACAGCGCCGGCGTGGAGTTGGCGGAAGTCGCTGTGGCGTTTCTGTCCATTCTTGTTCTGGCTTTGATTCTGGTGGGAATGCGCGCCGGCCTGGGGCTGGACCGTTGGATCCGATATCGCAGGTTCGAAGAGTGCCGGCTTTTTCATTCATCCAAACATACTCACCGCGCCCTTTCCTGGTTGGGGTATGGTCATCTTGTGTTGGAAGGTGAATCGGCGTCTGAAGAGTTGTATGGTTGGAATGTGGAAGAATTGCTGGCCTTATTCGAAAAGCCAAAACGGGGAGGCAGGCGACCAACTCACCCGCCGGAACGCTGGATCAGAGTGGTATTGGCATGGGAAAACCGTGACCTTGTGCGTAACACCCAAACCTTGGCGGAATTTCTTTCGCAGGAATTTGGAACCAATGCCGACGGGACCCCGCGTGAATCAGAAAGCAACTTTTACGATTATCGGAAAAAAATATTGAAACAAATTAAAAAGAAGGCCGGGCGCAAATAAACCGCGGCGGGGCATTCCTGTACATTCCCACACAAAATTCCTTCAGGTTCAGTAATCAACAGTTTATTCTTTCAATAAAGGATCTTGACGCGGGGGAATGGGTGCATCCACCATATTCAAAACGAATACGGATTGAATTGATTGTTCCATTTCAGATTGCCGCCAAGGCTTAGTAAACCTTAATCCAAATTGGGTATCATTGCCAAAAATTGTGGGGGAACAGGGAGGCAATAGTTACATCCAACCGAGTGCGCCCCCGGAAATCCTGTTCGGCCCCGTTCCTCACGCCATTTTTTTCGATTCTCTGCTCCAGGAAGTCCGGAGGGATCAACCTTTATTTCTTAACGGCTGAGTGAGATAGACTGACTATGACTACCATCCTTTCTGATTTCCTGATTGGCGGTATCCTTGTTTTTGCCCCGCTACTGATCGGCATCATCCTTTTCATGACCCTGCTCAGAAAGTTGCGGATCCGAAAAAGAAAAAAGGACTCCGAATAACGTCTTCCTTTTTCTCGATGTTTGTCATTAGACCTCTTGCATAAGTGTGTCATAATGGGCACATGAGATACGAAACCGTACAAAAACTCAATGACGAAGATTTCAAGCGCTGCACAGGAGTGCAACGTAGCACTTTTGAGCAAATGCTGGCAGTTGTGAAAGCGGGCTTGCGTGATTTTGGCAGACCAGCCACGCTCAGTCGAGCTGACCAGTTGTTGATGACTTTGATGTACTGGCGTGAATATCGAACTGAATTTCACATTGGATTGACCTATGGTGTGAGCGAGTCAACGGTTTGCCGTACCATTCGGAAAGTTGAAAATGTGTTGATCCAGTCCAAGCAGTTTCATCTCCCTGGGAAGAAGGCGCTACAGCCGAGCGATACAATATTCGAAATTGTGTTGGTAGATGCTACCGAACAGCCGATTGAGCGTCCAAAAAAAGACAAAAACGCCATTACAGCGGCAAAAAGAAGCGTCATACCCAAAAAGCGCAGTTGATGGCCGACTTGAATACGGAAGTCATCCTAACAACGGACTTCTGCAACGGGAAGCAACATGATTTTCAGTTGTTCAAACAAGGTCGCTACACAGTGGCAGAGCGGGTTTGCATTTTGGCAGATGCTGGCTACCAAGGATTATCTAGCCTGCACTCGAACAGCCAGACACCCGCCAAGAAAAGCAAACTTCATCCCTTGAGCCAGGAGCAAAAGGCAGCCAACCGCAAGTTATCCAAGAAGCGCATTTTGATCGAGAACATCATTCGCAAATTGAAAATCTTTCGGATCTTGAGTGAACGCTATCGTAATCGAAGAAAACGTTTCGGCCTGCGTTTCAATTTGATCGCTGCCATCTACAACTTGGAACTCAAGTCTGAACCATGACTTTTGCAAGAGGTCTAATATATCTGCCAGCGCCAAATTATCGCCAAAAGAGAGGCATGAAAACCCGCAGGAATACATCTACCAGCAGGCCAAGCATAAAGTACAGGCCAAAGGAACGGTTGTTGCCAAAAGCCAACGGCGCAAAGTAGAGCGGCCAACCGCCCTGCCCATCGGGAAAGTCCGCGGGGCGTTCAGCGGGTTTAGGTTTCAGGAAGGCAGGATAGATCGTGCGGAGCGTGGGAAGAGCCAGCAAGACAACCAGCATGATCGGGGTGAAAAATTTTATGGCAATCAGATAGCCTGTCAGCAGGTAAGGCAGGATCATCATCGTCAGCACGGTGTAACGGGCAGCCTTTTCCCCGATGACCACCGGCAGGGTATGAATGCCCTTCTCCTTATCGATCAGGTATTTGTCTATGTGCTTGCCAAAAATGACCGTGGTCACACCCAGCACATAAGGGAGACTGGCAAGGACGACATTCCAGCTCCAGTGGTGCGCCAGGACGTAATAGCCGCCGCCAATCATCAATGGTCCCCACACAATCAGGACCGCCAGCTCCCCCATGGCAACATATTTAAGTGGCCAGGTGTAAAACAGGACGAAAAAAGCACCCAGGCCAAGCAATATCCAAATAACGGGGTCATTCGAGTCTATAAGGACAAGGTACAGCCCCAATGCCAGGGCCATCAGACCGGTGACTGCGAAATAGGTCAGGTGCTGGCGTTTTGTCATCAGCCCGGAGGCGATGGGCTGCGCGCCATAGATGGTACGGAAGTAGTTGTCCTTGTCCACGCCACGCACATAATCCGTGAAGTCATTAAAGATATTATTGGTGGCATGTGCCAGGATCAGGCCGAGGGTCAGCGCCAGCCAGGGCAGGAAACTAAACGAGTTGTCGCGCCAGGCAAACAGTCCCGCCAGCGCGGCGGAGATAAAGGTCATGATGAGAACGGCCGCGCGGGTCGAGATCAGCCATTTCGAAACCAAATCAAGTTGATCCCATTCTGCCTTTGAGACATCCGGGATGACTTGTAAGGCTTTCTTCCACATTGCAAAATTCATGGGACACTCCTCCAATAAGATTTGGGTGTGTTTCAAACAAGTTGAGGGCAACGTCCCGAAGGTTGAACTTGAGCCGGTTTTGGCCCTTTACAACCAACCTTCGGGACGGTTCCAACCCAGATGAAACATACCCATAAGATTTTTGGCGATTATAACAACACTCATCTTGCTACGAAGACGCTGGGGTTGAAAAAGAAAAAATTGTCTGGACATGACTTTGTCATCTGATACAATCGTCCAGACAACGCTCATCTTTTTTAGGTGACACTTGTCACCCCCTAACTATGATATAACACTCTAGAATTTTTGTGAAGAATTTCACATAATGAATATGTATCCATTGGAGCGCACATCTTCATGTGCGCAATCAGTCATGATATTTCCGGAGGTGCCCTTTGGAGATCACCCTGTCCCCCCTAAGCCCATCTGTCAGCAAAACATTCCTCACAACTCTCTACCAGCTCAAAGATGGCGAACGGTTCCGAAAATGCCTGCAATGCGGTACCTGCAGCGGCGTATGCCCATTCGGATATAGCATGAGGTTCCCGCCATCGAAAATGATCGGCGCGCTGCGGGCAGATATTTTCGAACAGGTACTGAAGACTGACAGTGTGTGGATGTGCGTTTCCTGCAACGCCTGCACTGCATTCTGCCCAACACAGATTCCCATCACGACCGCGCTGATGACCCGCGCAAAAGAAGAATTGCTGCTGGCCGGCAACGTCCCGAACGAATTGCAGACCGCGCTGGCAAACACACAGCGCTATGGCAATCCGATGGGCGAGTCGCCGCGCAAGAGGGCCGATTGGACCACAGGAATTCAACCCGAAGTGAACATCCTGGGAAAAACGAGACAGCCTGTGGATGTGCTGTGGTTTGTAGGCGACTACGCTTCCTACCACCCGCGCATGCAGTCTGCCACCCGGGCGTTTGCCAAAATTTTGAATGCCCTCGGGATCAAATTCGGCATTCTCGGTCCGGAAGAAAACAGCGACGGAGATTCACAACGCCTGGCAGGAGAGCGCGGGTTGTTCGAAATGATTGCCCGAAAAAATGGTCAAACGTTCAAAAAATACAAATTCGACGAAATCATCACCACTGATCCACACGCGTTTAACTCACTCAAGAACGAATATCCAGCCATGGGCATTTCGTACCCGGTGCGCCACTACACCCAGTTCCTGGTTGAACGGTTGGACCAGCTCAAGCCCATGCTGAAGAACGAAGTTAAGGCCAGGGTTGCCTATCATGATCCCTGCTATCTTGGCCGCGCCAACGGCGTCTACGATGAGCCACGCGCCTTGTTGAATGCCATCCCGGGCGTCGAACTGGTGGAGATGTCCCACCAACGCATCAACAGCTTGTGCTGTGGAGGCGGAGGAGGTGGGATGTGGCTGGATGGCTTCCAATGGGAAAAGACCCACACGCGACTCTCCGAGTGGCGCGTACGTGAGGCTGTAGCCGCGAACGCAGCAATCCTCGCCGTGGCCTGCCCATACGAGCCGCCGCGCTTCGAGGACGCCACCAAGACCATCGAAGCGGCCAGCCAATTGAAGGTCCGGGAAGTGGTGGAATTGCTCATTGAAGCAATGGGTAATTAACGAGTCAGGAGGAGATAATCAAAGGAGGTCGCAGATGAAAATAGCAGTGCCCGTCAAATTGGTTCCAGACCTGGTCGAAGAACTTACGATAGACCCCAGCGGTACTGCGTTGGATACATCCTGGTTGCGTCTCATCATCAACGAGTTCGACGACCACGCAGTCGAGCAAGCCATCCTGCTCAAGGAACGGGGGGGAGGCCAGGTCTCGGTCATGACCATCGAGGCCGACGGCGCAGATGATTTTCTCTTCACCGCCGCTGCGAAAGGCGCCGATCAACTCATCAAACTCACCGGAGATTTCACCGGCGTCAACAATCATGCCCTGGCGCGCGCATACGCTGATCTTCTCAAAGACCTGGAACCCGATCTGGTATTGACAGGCGTCCAGGCGCACAACGACCTGGATGGGTCGGTGGGGCCGCTTCTGGCCGAAACCCTCGGTATGCCATTCGCAGGTTATATATCAGGCATCACCATATTGAACGGGAAGGTTATTGCTCGCAAGGAATATCCCGGCGGATTGGTTGCCGAGATCGAGGTGACACTGCCTGCTGTGCTGGGAATCCAGGCCTCGGAACAACCGCCGCGTTACGTGGCCTACAGCAAGATCAATCAGGTGATGAGCACAACGAAGATCGAGGAACGGCCCGTATCCGATTTGAACCTCAACGGCGGGACCATGGTGGGCCGCATGTTCCAACCCGAGGTTGCAGAGCGAGCGGTCATATTCGAGGGCAGCGCGGATGAAGTTGCCGATCAGATCATCGGCGTGGCCAAAGAACTGGGCCTGTTGTAGCGGGAGGCAGATATGAGCCAGGATATCTTTGTGATCATCGAACACCTGCGAGGACAAGTTGCAGAAATTTCCTACACGATGCTGGCAGGCGCCCGTCAGCTCTCCCAGGGCGCTGGCGGAGGCGTCACAGCCGTGCTGCTCGGTCACAACGCGCAGGGTCTGGCGAAGGATCTGGCCGCCGACCAGGTCATTTACGTGGATCACCCGGCGCTGGCCGAGTTCACGTCCGATGCTTATCGAGTCGCGCTGGAAAGCATCATCAGAGAGCAGTCGCCGCGCGCGGTAATCTTCGGTCACACTTCCATCGGGATGGATATCGCAGGCGGGCTTTCCGCGAAGTTGGGACTGCCCATGGCCAGTTCATGCCGCAGTTTCAGCGCGGACGGAAAATACATCTGCCAGATCTGCGGCGGCAAGATCATGGCCGAAGGCGAACTGCCCTCCCCGACCGCGCTGGTCACGATGGTGCCAGGCGGGTACAAATCCGAGCAGGGCCAGAGCGCCCAATCTCCGGCTTTGACCATGGTCGCGGCACCCGCACTGGAAGGTTTGCGCGTGACAGTCAAGCAGTACATCGAACCCGAAGCTGGCGATGTGGACATCGCAAAAGAGACCATTTTGGTATCTGTCGGACGCGGCATCCAAAACAAGGACAACATCGAACTTGCGAACGACCTGGCAGTTGCGTTGGGCGGAGCGGTCTCTGCCTCGCGTCCGGTTGTGGACCAGGGCTGGATGCCGACCTCGCGACTGGTCGGCAAATCGGGCAAGCACGTCAAGCCGAAAATCTATCTGGCGCTGGGCATCAGCGGCGCGCCGGAACACATCGAGGGCATGGGCGACAGCGACGTGATCATCGCGGTCAATACCGATCCCAACGCGCCGATCTTCAACGTGGCGAAATACGGCACAACAACCGACATGTTCGACCTGCTGCCCGTGCTGACAGACAAGATCAAACAGTGCAAGTAAGGCGCCCAAGAGAGTGAGTCGACATGCCTATCCGTGAGACTTTCTGGAATATTCCGCACTGGGCTGAGACCGCACAGTACATTCTGGCGCTGTTGACAGCCATAGTCTTCGTATACGGTGTGACTCGCCGCATCCTGCGCTGGCGACAAGGCCAGCCGGAAAAACGCGCCGGTCATTTCCGGGCGCGGCTCTGGTCGCTGATTACCCAGGTGCTGGGCCAGCGCCGCACACTGGATGAAATCTACCCCGGCGCCATGCACTTCGCCCTCTTCTGGGGTATGTTGGTCCTTGCCATTGGCACCGCGCTGGCAACGGTAGACTGGGACTTTACCCACCTGTTCTTTGGTTTCCAATTCCTGACCAGTTGGGTGTACCTCGCCTTCGAACTGATCCTGGATATTCTCGGCCTGCTGGTCATCGTCGGGCTTGGAATGGCGATCTACCGCCGCTACGCGACCCGCCCTGCAAGACTGCAAAACCTGCCTGCAAAAACGCTCGCGCGTGACGACGCATTTGTCCTCGTTATGTTGATCTTCATCGCCCTTAGCGGATACCTGACCGAAGGACTACGCATCGCCGTCACGCGGCCGGACTGGGCGGCCTGGTCGCCGGTCGGCCGTATCGTCGCGGCGGGATTCCTCGCGCTTGGAGATCCGACCAACCAGACCCTGCATCTGATCGTCTGGTCATTGCATATTCTGACCGCATTCATCATCCTAGCCAGCCTGCCCTTCACCAAATTATTCCACATCTTCTCCGTGCCAACCAACATCTACTTCCAATCCATGCAACCGGCCGGGGCGCTTCCCGCGGCGCGCATGGATGGCGGGATGGGTGTAAAGGAGTGGAAGCAGTTCACGTGGAAGCAATTGTTGGACTTTGAATCCTGTACCCGCTGCGGGCGTTGCCAGGAAGTCTGCCCGGCCTACGCCAGTTCGCAGGTGTTCTCGCCGCGGGACATGATGATCAAGATGGAAGCACATTTGTGGGAGAAAGCGAACGGGCGCTCCTTGCACGGCGATGTGGTCAGCGCCAATGAACTGTGGGCTTGCACCACCTGCCGCGCCTGCTCGCAAGTCTGCCCCGCCTTTATTGAGCATGTCCCCACCTTCGTGGACCTGCGCCGTCACCTAGTGGACCAGGGACGCATGGACAATATGCTCCAGAAGGCGCTTGCCAACGTGGGCCGCTACGGCAACTCGCTCGGCCAATCGGAGCGAATGCGCGCGAAATGGACGATGGGTCTGCAACCGCCGGTCAAGGACGCCCGCCGCGAACCTGTCGAGTACTTATGGTTTGTGGGTGATTATGCTTCTTACAGCCCCACCCTGACCGAAGTCACGCGCAAGACGGCGGACGTGTTCCAGAAAGCTGGCCTGAACTTCGGGATCATGTTCGACGCCGAACGCAACGCCGGCAACGATGTCCGCCGCGTGGGCGAGGAGGGGTTGTTCAAAATGCTGACCACAAAGAATGCCGAGGCGCTGGCAAAGTGCAAATTCCAGGCTATCGTCACAACCGATCCTCACACGTACAACACACTCAAGAACGAGTATCCGTGGGACGGGAACCGCCCCACCGTGATGCACTCCGCGGAACTGCTCGATCAGTTGATCGCCAATGGGCAGCTCAAGTTCAGCAAGAAACTGGGCTACAAAGTCACTTACCACGACCCCTGCTACCTGGGGCGCTACAACAACATCTACGATGCCCCGCGGCGGGTGATCGAAGCCACAGGCTGTCAGATCGTTGAAATGCCGCGTCATGGCGACCGCGCTTTCTGCTGCGGAGCAGGCGGAGGCCGAATATGGATGGAAGAGAAGGAGGTCAAGGAAAGACCGAGCGAATCCCGCATCCGCGAGGCCGCGGCTCTTGATGGCGTCCAGGCTCTTGTCGTTGCCTGCCCCAAGGACGTCACGATGTTCCGCGATGCTGTGAAAATTACGGGCAATGAGGAACGCCTCCATGTCAAGGAACTGATTGAATTGGTCCACGAGGCGTTATAGAAGGCATGTAAAAATGGCAAGCGCACCTGAGGCTGTCGGCAAGTGGAAAATACCAGGGATTCATACCCTGCGCATCCCGATAGCCACCAAATTGATCCTGAGTTACCTGGCGATCATCGTTCTGACAAGCGCCATTTTCACGGTGGTCGGGATTCGGATTATCAGCGACCGAACCACAGCCGAAACCCAGGAGAAGGTGCGCACCGATCTTAATTCCGCCGACGAAATATACCGGGGTGAATTAAGGCACATCAATGACATCGTGCGGTTGTCAGCCGACCGTTTTTTTCTCACGGATGCGATCCTTTCCGGAGACATGAGTTCAGCAGCAGACGAGTTGATTAAAGTCGAAAATGAAGAAGGCCTGGACTTTTTAACGGTCACAGACAAAACCGGCGCTGTCATCTTTCGCGCCAACAACCCGGCGAATCCCAATCCCGGCAGCGGTTACGATGAAATCATTGCTGAAGTGCTTAGCCGAAAGTCCCCTGTCATGGGAACATCCATTATCAGCGGCGAGGAATTACTCAGGGAATCGCCTCTCCTTGCAGAGCAGGCATATTTGCAATTCATTGATACACCCAAAGCGCGAGCAAGAAATGAGACCGAGGAAACTGCGGGCATGGCGTTGAAGGCTGCCGCTCCGATCTTCGACTATAGCCGCAATCTTATCGGCGTCCTATACGGCGGCAACCTGCTCAACCGGGATTACAAGATCGTTGATGAGATCAAACAAACTGTGTTTGAAGACGTACAGTACAAAGGCAAGGAGATCGGAACCGCGACGATTTTCCAGGATGATATACGGATCTCAACAAACGTCAGGAACGAGGACAATTCAAGAGCCATTGGCACGCGGATATCAGAGGAGGTCTATAACCAGGTGGTTCTAAATGGGAAACCCTGGATCGGACGGGCGTATGTTGTCAACAACTGGTATATCACCGCCTATGAACCCATCCGGGATATACACTACAAGATCATCGGCATTCTGTATGTCGGCATTCTGGAACAAAAATACCTCGACATACAAAAGCAAACCAGCCTCGCGTTCCTGGCAATCACGATCGTCGGTGCGCTTATCACGATGGTCCTATCCTATTGGATCTCCCAGAGAATTACCGTCCCCATCAGGAAAATGGTGGAGGCTTCCAAACAGGTGGCGAATGGCAACCTGGACGTGAATGTGGAAGTCATTTCCGGCGACGAATTGGGAAAGCTTGCATATTCCTTCAACAAAATGTCCCAGGCGCTCAAGGAGCGGGACGAGAAACTCAAGGAATTCACCAAGAAGAAGATCTCAGAATCCGAAAGACTGGCGCTGATTGGGCAACTATCTGCAAACGTTGCGCACGAACTCAACAATCCGCTCCAGGGAATTGTCACCTACGCCAGTCTCGCGCTCGAAAAGCAAACGTTCGACGATCTGTGCAAACAAAATATCAACAAGATCGTGATCCAGGCCAACCGCTGCCGGGACATCATCCGCGGTTTGTTGGACTTCTCCCGCCAAAAGAAGCCGGACATCACCCCATGCGACGTCAATTCCCTGCTGCAAGGGTGCATTTCCCTTGTGGAAAACCAGGCCATCTTCCACAACATAAAGGTTGTTATGAACCTCGACCGTTCCCTGCCAATGATCGTCATTGATCCATCGCAGGTAGAGCGCGTATTCCTGAACCTGGTCATCAACGCCGCAGAAGCCATGAACGGCGCAGGAACGTTAACGATCATAACCACCCTCAACCCGTTCAGGAACTGTATTGACATAGACGTGAAGGATACCGGGCATGGCATCTCGCCCGAGAACAAGGAGAAAATCTTTGATCCGTTCTTCACGACGAAAGAGACGGGGCACGGGGTGGGATTGGGGCTGGCTATCAGTTATGGCATCGTCCAGGAACATAAAGGTAACTTGACGGTTGAAAGCGAATTGGGAAAAGGGACGACGTTTACCGTTAGTTTGCCGCTGATGCAGGAAAGAGCTGGTGGCAACCATGGATGACAAGTCGAAGATCTTGATCATTGACGACGAGGAAGTGGTGCTGGATTCCTGCTTGCAGATCCTGGCGGGCAGTGCGTACCAGATCGCGACCGCATCCGATGGAGACCATGGGCTGCACCTCGTTGCAGAATTCCAACCAGACCTGGTCTTTGTAGACCTCAAGATGCCTGGGCTTTCCGGCATGGAAGTACTCGAAAAGATCCGTGCCATGGACTCCACCATCATCACTGTCGTGATTACCGGCTTTGCCACCGTCAGTTCGGCAGTGGATGCAATGAAGAATGGGGCCTACGATTTTCTGCCGAAACCGTTCACACCCGACGAGTTCCGGTTGATCACCCGCAGAGGGCTAGAGAGAAGGAAACTGATCCTGGAGACCATCGCCCTCCGCCGGGAAAAAGAATTGTTGCGCGAACAGTTCGCGTCCATCGTGTCGCACGAATTGAAAGCGCCCTTGAGCGCTGTCCAGCAAAATCTATTTGCGCTCGAGTTCGAACTATCCAAGGCGCTCAACGAAAGCCAAAAGGAAAAACTGGAACGGATAAAAGCCAGGATAGACGACCTGCTGAAGATCATCAATTCGTGGCTGAGGATCATTTCCGTGGATATCGGGAAACTCAAGGAGAACTTCTCGCACATCCCGGTGACGATGCCAATCGCCAAAGCGTTGGACAGCATCGCGACGCTGGCGGCGCGCAAGAACATCGAGATCGTTGCGTTCATCAGTGAACCATCCCACACGATCAACGCTGACAGCATCAGCCTGTCGGAAGCGTTCGTGAACATCCTGAGCAACGCCATCAAATATTCCCACGACGGCTCAAAGGTTTATATCAAGACGGAAGAAAACGATAGCTGTATCCACGTCACCATACAGGATACCGGAGTTGGTATTTCCAAGGAGGATCTCCCTCACATATTCGACGGTTTCTACCGAGGCAAGTCTGGCCAAGACATGGCAGCCGGCCACGGTATTGGGTTGGCTGTCAGCCGCCAGATCGTTGAAGCGCATAACGGATCGATCGCCGTGGAAAGCGAACTGGGCAAAGGGACGACGTTCATCGTCAGCCTGCCCGTATCGGACAAATAACGGCCCTTCCCCGGACCGATCTCATGAGACTTTAAAACGGAGGCGCAAGATGACAAAAAGATTGTTGGTGATTGATGACGACCCTGATTTCGTTTCAGGTATCAAAACGATCCTCGACGCGGCAGGTTTCGAGGTGGATGTTGCCTATGACCCCAAGGAGGGACTGAAAGCCTTACAACGCCAGCAATATAACCTGCTATTGCTGGATATTATGATGGGACGCGGGGCGGAAGGCGTCATGATCGCCCGCAAACTTCGCAAAGACCCCAAACTGCGGGAAATGCCGGTTTTGATCATAACCGGTATGAGGGAGCAGATCGCTTTCCTCTTCCCGGGTGAACCGATCCACCCCCGCTTTGTGGAAGTGGACGAGCTGGTCGAAAAGCCGGTTGAACCCGGCATGTTGCTGGAAAAGGTCAACGCCCTTATTCAAGCGGCGGAGGAAAGAAAGGCCGGTGTTAAATAGGCCGATGAAACTACCGCCGAGACAGGCTGTGCTTGCATCGCGCCTGCCGGTACACCAGAAAGGCCAATCCTATGACAGAGACATCAGAAACCTATACCTTCACCTTCATGCGGGAGGTCTCCAGCCTCCTGTACGCCGCGGACGGGAACCCATTCCCAATGTGCATCCAGTGCGGGACCTGCTCCGGGTCCTGCCCGGTGGCCGCATACATGGACTATACCCCGCGGCAAATTATCGCCATGGTTAACGCAGGGCTTAAAGAACAGGTGCTGGAAAGCAACACATTCTGGTACTGCGCCTCCTGCTATCAGTGCACCGTGCGCTGCCCGCAGGGGATCAGCATCACAGAGTTAATGTATGCACTGCAACGGTACTCGATCTGGAAGAACAAATACAAGGAAGGCCTGATCGGACCCTCATTTTCCGAGGCGTTCGCGAAGACCATCATGCGAACCGGACGGACCTTTGAACCCATCCTGGCTCCTTCCTACATTTTTAGCTTCAAATTGCGTGAATTCTTCCAGGAAATTCAAAACGCGACTGAACTCATGCTGAAGGGAAGGCTTCCCTTGCTCCCACCGCGGATCAAGCGCCTCGATAACTTCAAACGCATGGTCCGCAGGATCATCCCTATGGGAGGCGTCGAATGAAAGAGTTTGCCTACTTCCCTGGCTGTTCCCTCGAGAAACTAGCCATTGGTTATCACATCTCTGCCCTGGAGACCACGAAGAAACTGGGAGTCAAGCTCCAGGAATTGGAGGATTGGAATTGCTGTGGCTCCACCACGTACTTCCACGTTGATGAGCTGCTGGCATACACGCTTTCTGCCCGTAATCTTGCCATCGCCGAAAAAACAGGGCTGGAGCTGGTTGCGCCGTGCAGCGCCTGTTATAAGAACATGTTCTTCACTGTTGCCCACTTGAAAAAGGATCCCGACCTGGCCGAGCATGTCAACTATGCCCTGGAGGAGGACGGTTTGCACTTCTCCGGGAATATTGAGGTGCGGCATCTCATGGAGGTGTACGTCAAGGACATCGGCGCAGAGGAGATAAGGAAAAAGGTGACCCACCCATTGGAAGGCGTTCGGGTGGC
>JAKANW010000479.1 GCA_021823555.1 Chloroflexota bacterium | reverse complement strand
TCTGTTGGTGCCAAAGGTGACCGCGCCGCCTGCCTGTGCAGCCAGCTTGCCGGTCTCGAAGGTGAATGTGCGCGTTCCAACAACGGTTGAATAGCGTTTTGCTTCTGGTTTCATTTTTATATTATCTCCTGTTGTGGAGCGGGATGGTTCCCGCTGCTTGGCAGGATATCATCCTGCCCCACGATCCTTTCCACCTGGTCAGGAACTGAAGAGCGGGCACAACAAGGTTGTTCGCGCTATTCAATACCTGACGGGTGGCTGTCAAAAAGACCCTAAAGGTCTCGAAGACCTTCAGGGTCTGTACGAACGTTTACTTGCGGCGCAGGTTCAAGCGATCAGTAACGGCCAGGTATTGCTGGTATTCCGTTTTCCGCAAGAAGGCCAGCAATCTGCGGCGCTGGCCGACCAGCTTGAGCAGACCGCGCCGGCAGGATTCATCGTGCTTGTTGGCGCGCAGGTGCTCGGTCAGCTGGGTGATGCGCCGGGTCAGGATGGCAATCTGCACCTCGGGAGAGCCGGTATCGGTCTCGTGGCGGTGGAAATCCTGAATCGCCTGGGTCTTGACTTCTTTAGCAAGCGGCATGACGTGTGCTTTCCTTTCTATATGATATTGCAGGTCTCCGTGTTCGCAGCCGCATCCCGTTGGTAAGGGAGCAACCGCCGGACAGGACCAGTCACGGGCAAAGATTATACCAGAAAAAAGCCTTTGGGATTCCCTGCCACCGTCCCAAGGGTGCACTAAAAGTTTGTAGATGAGTTGCTCCCTTCGTCGTCCTCGGCGAAGGAATTACTATAGGGCGCCGCCGAGGACGGCGGCTTGAGCCTATTTACCAAGTGCCGCAGGCACAGGTGAGCTTGCCGAAGGGTTTGAGTGATTTTGCCGGGAAACCTGCGTGACGTTCCATTGACATCATTCAGATACTTCACTTGCCCATCTCGTGAATTGCACGTAGAATCGGATCATCAAACTCGAAAGGAACCCGCATCCATGCAGATTCAGGAATTCGGCGAGCGTGTAATTACCAATCTCGAGAAGGTGATTGTTGGGAAACGGCAGGCACTGGAGTTGATCACGATCGGCCTGCTCTGCCAGGGACATGTACTGATCGAGGATGTGCCCGGGGTTGGCAAGACCATGATGGCTCGCAGTCTGGCCCGCTCGCTGGATTGCACGTTCAACCGCATCCAGTTTACGCCCGACATGCTCCCCAGCGACGTGACGGGCGTTTCAATTTACAACCAGCAAAAGAGCAGGTTCGAGTTCCGGCCCGGCCCGGTGATCGGTCAGATCATCCTGGCGGATGAGATCAACCGCGCCACGCCCAAGACCCAGGCGGCCCTGCTCGAAGCCATGGATGAGCGGCAGGTGACGGTGGACGGTGTGACCCACGAACTGCCGCGCCCGTTCATGGTGCTGGCAACCCAGAACCCAATCGAGTACGAGGGCACCTTCCCGCTGCCCGAAGCCCAGCTCGACCGGTTCCTGCTGCGCCTGCGTTTGGGGTATCCCAGCCTGTCGGACGAGATCCGCGTCCTGGACGACCAGCAGCTACGGCATCCGATCGAAACGCTCGAAGCGGTTGCCAAGATCAAGGAGTTGCTGGAGGCGGTGGACGAGATCAAGAAGATTTTCGTTGCCCCGGTCATCAAACGCTACATTGTGGATTTGACCAGCCGCACGCGCCAAAGTTCCGATGTGTACCTGGGAGCCAGCCCGCGCGGCAGCCTGGCCCTGTACCGCACAGGCCAGGCGCGCGCGGCGCTGCTGGGTCGTGACCACGTACTACCTGACGATATCAAGGAACTGGCTATGCCGGTGCTGGGGCATCGCATCATTGTCAGCCCGGCGGCGCGCCTGCGCGACCTGAGTTCGGACCGCATTGTACAGGAGATCATGTATAACACGCCCGTGCCCGGCGGCGATTATTTCCCTGAACCGGTTAAACAGGCTGCGAGGAAGAATACCAGATGAGAAGCGGGCGCATCTTTGTTGCCCTGCTGATCCTGTTCGGACTGGCCGGCGCGCTGGTGACCGGAGCCGAAATCTATTCGCGTCTGCTGGCCCTGGGCATTCTGCTGGCGGCGATCAGCGCTGCCTGGACGTGGCTGGTCTCGCGTTCGCTAAATGTCCAACGCCAAACCCGTTCGCTGCGCGGTAATGTGGGGGATATTTTGGAAGAGCATTTCGAGATCAAAAACGGCAGTGGGTTGTTGAATTTATGGATCGAAATCCTGAATAAATCACCTCTCCCCGGCGCGGGGGGTTCACGTTTGTTGACTCTGGTAGGGGGACGGCAAAAGCGCACCTACACGGCCCGCACCTGGCTGACCCGCCGCGGCGCGTTTCCACTGGGACCTACCATCCTGACTTCGGGCGATCCCTTTGGTTTGTTCCGCCTCCAGCGCTCCTTCCCGGCTCGATCCTCCCTGATCGTCCTGCCGATGATCTTCCATATCACCAGCTTTCTATCGCCACCCGGTTTGTTGCCCGGCGGCCAGGTCATCCGCCGCAAAGCCACAGATGTGACCCCTCACGCGGCGGGGGTGCGTGAATACGTGCCGGGCGATCCGATGAAGCGCATCCATTGGCCCACCACAGTGCGCCGCGGCCAGTTGATGGTCAAGGAGTTCGAACAGGACCCGCAGGCCGAGGTCTGGTTGTTCCTGGACGCGCAGGAAAGCGTGCATTCTCAAAAGCCGTTCAAGGAACACGAGCAAAAGGCTGACGCGTTCCTGTTCAAGGTGGATGCTTTGTTATTGGGCCGGCGCCCTCAGTTCCACCTGCCGCCTTCCACGTTGGAATATGCGGTCAGCATCTCGGCTTCGCTGGCGCATTATTTCCTTTCCCAGCGGCGCGCGGTAGGACTGGTCACTTCCGGCCGCGCCTATACCATGATCCCTGCCGAGCGCAGTGAACGCCAGGAAAGCAAGATCCTGGAAACGCTGGCTTTTGTGGAGGCCGAAGGCTCGCTCTCCCTGGCCGGGTTGGTGGGGGCGCAGGCGCGCCAATTGCCGCAGGGCAGTAGCGCCATCCTGGTCACGCCCTCGGTTTCGTCCGAACTGTTGCTGGCAGTGGATGATCTGCAGCGGCGCAGCTTGCGGCCGGTGGTGGTATTGTTGGTAGCCGAGACGTTCGGCGGGCCGCCCGGTGCAAAGCGCCTGATTGGTTCCCTGAGCGAACGCAATGTGCCGGTCTGCCCGATCTATTGCGATGCCGACCTCGGCCAGACCCTCTCTAGTTTCGTCCCGGCGACGAATTTACAGGAGACTCATGTATGGCGAAGACCCCCGTTATCACACTTGATTTAAATTTCCAGGGCAAGACCCAGGCGATTGCATCCTATTTGATCAAACATTCGAGCGGGGCGGTGCTGGTCGAATGCGGACCCGGTTCGACTCGCGCGGCGCTGGAAGCTGGTCTCGCTAAAGAAGGTTTGTCTCCCCGTGACGTGACCCACGTGCTGCTCACGCACATCCATCTCGATCACGCCGGGGCGGCGGGCTGGTGGTCGCGCCAGGGCGCGCAGATCATCCTCCACCCGGTGGGAGCGCCGCACATGCTTAACCCCGAAAAGCTGCTGGCCAGCGCGACGCGCATCTATGGAGATCGGATGGAGACACTATGGGGAGAATTCCTTCCGGTAGCGGAGGATAGGCTGAGGGTCGTGCAGGACGCGGAAGAGATCATCATTGACAACCTGCGCTTCCTCCCCATCAATACGCCCGGCCATGCCGAGCATCACTACGTCTACCTGTTCGAAGACTTGTGCTTCAGCGGGGATGTGGGTGGGGTGCGCATCCCCGGTTACCAGTACCTGCG
>JAKANW010000478.1 GCA_021823555.1 Chloroflexota bacterium | reverse complement strand
TGTGACTCTTCCGAAATGGTGCGCACTGCATCGTCGGTAGTGATGGCCCGAAGATTGATCTCGGGGAGATGGCGCAGGATGTGCTGGATGCCCTTGAATGGCGCATCCGTGGCCGCGCCCGTAAGGGCGATGTGAAGCAGATCGAGCTGAGGGGGACGGATGCTCATCCCAATCTGCAGGGCCAGTTCGGCATGGGGACCGCCGCGCACGGTGATCAGTGTCTTGTCGAACCTGATCTGGCTTGCCCCGCGGACAATGGCCACGTTGCATGGCGGGTTGGAAAACAGGTCTGCGCTCGACGCTCCGAAGGTGATTTGTCCATCCTTCCACTCCGCGATGAACAGGTCGGGCTGTTCATTGGCAATCACTTCCTGCAGATCCTGCCAGGGCGTGGCGGAAACAATAACAGTGGATTTATAACGGGTGGTCTCGTCATCCAGCTCGAGCAGGCGTTTACGGATGGCTCTGGCTGTCTGTACGCCGGCGCTGACGGACTGTCCTGCTTCGATGGGGACAACGCCCACCAGGATTACCTCGGTAGCAATTGCTTTTGCAATGGCAAGCAAATGTTCCCCGTTTGAAACGGGATCAATTGGAACAAGTACGATTTTTATGGGGCGAAGTTTTTTGGTCATTGGTTTGCCTCTTCAATCAACGGAGCGATTTGGAGCGCGTAGATCTGCGCCCAGGTGTACCCCTGCCTGGCATGGCGCGCCCACCTCGATGTGGTTTCACCTTCCATTTGTCGGATGATTTGCCCTGCCACCGCCCCGGGATCCGCATTGGGTTCAAAGTAACTTACATCACTGCCGCCCAACTCCTGCAGGACGGGAATGTCTGCACAGAACACAGGGATATGGCTAAATCCTGCCTCGATGATGGGAATGCCGAAACCTTCCTCGCGGCTTGGAAAAAGCAGCGCATCGGCCAGGCGGTAAAAGTCAGCGATGACCGAGTCGGGCATGAAATCGGAAGTTACTTCGGCTAGAAAATGGACCGTGTCTTGCAAATTCAATTCATCGCGCAGGTGAAACAGTTTCTGTTTGTAGGCCGCGTTGGCGGGGTTATGCGGCCCTTCGGGCCCTGTGACCAGCAACGCGGCTTTCGGATACTCACTCCGCAGTTCGGCCAGGATATGTAACGCCAGCTCGATGTTTTTGCGCGGGGTGAGGCGCACAGGCAGAAGGAAGAGCGGATCAGCCTCGAGGAGCCTCAATTGCTCAATTAGTTGAATCGTCTGCGGCTCGAGTTTGTAGAAGGCGTGGATGTCTACACCGTTGGGGATGACACGGATAGATTCTTTCCGGATGCCGAGCAGGTCGCCCAATTCCTGTCGGCGCAACTCGGAGACCACCACGTGCGTGACATCTCCCCAATCTGAGCGCAGCAAATCCCAGGGATAACCGTCGTGCAGTTCGTGGCGATAGCGCGGCGTCGTCCATGCCAGGTCGTGATGCCACAGGATCAGGCGCGGGAAACCAGGCATTTTATACAGGTCATGGAGGGCGGCAGTCAGCGGCAAATTTTTATGAAGCGAGGCGACATTGTGGGTTATCAACACGTCAAACCCATGCAGCTCAGCCAGCAATTCTTTCTTGATCTGATCGCGCAGTTTATCAAAGGCAGGTGTGCACCTGCCGTCATCGAGCAGCTTTTTCACTTCCATCACCCCCACGTGGCGTGAGTCCAGGCGCGGCAGGACGCGCACGGGAATGCGCTCGTCGAAGGTCTGGCCGCGTCCCGCCAGGATGGTCACTGCGTGGCCCGCCTTCGTCATCAGGCGGGCGTGATGCGCCAACACGCTTTCCACACCGCCGACGATGGGCGGCGATGAGTAGTGCAGCAATGCGATTTTCATACAACTTCTCCGAAACAGTCAGCCAGTAAATGGTTGAGTCGGCGCTCCAGCATGGTAAACGAGTAATAGCGGCGCGCCAGTTCATAGTTTTGCTCGGCGTATTGCACGGCCTCCTGCGGATACGTGAGCAGGCGGCGGGCATGTTCCAGCGTTGCGTCGCTAATGAAGCCGTCGAACTCGACCACCTTGAAGCCTTTGGGCTTGATGTCCGTTTCGTAGATGGAATAGTTATTCACCACCAGCGGACGTTTGTAATAGATAGCTTCGAGGAAGGCATTGCCAAAACCTTCGATGGCGGAGGGATATGTGACCAGGTCTGCCTGAGGATAGACGTCTCCAAGCGTATAGATTTTCCTCCCATCGGGCGTGACGCCTCGCGCGTCGCCGACAATGGCCGCCTCGAAATTGACTTTGACTCCCAGCAGGGCAGCGAACTCACGTACCCGCTTTTCGTAGCTGGTGCCTTCGTCGCCAGATGCGTGCGAGATGACCAGTTCGGCGGGCAGGCCGAGGCGGCGGGTCAACTCGATGGCGTGCTCGATGCCTTTGCGCTGGATGATCCTCGTCGGCTGGAGGATCAAATATTGGCCAGGAGCCAGCCCGAGGTCCGCGCGAACCGAGCGGGCGTATTCATCCAACGGCGGCGGCGGGGCGTCAAAGTCCATCACGTTGGGGACGATCATCGCAGTGACGCCGATCCGCGAGGCAAGTTGCCGCGCCTGCACCGAGTTGATGACCACGTGCCGGATGGACGGCAGGTTGGGCGGGAAGGCTGCGGCGAGATAATCATGCACAGAGTTGTTCTGGAAGCGCTGGCGTTCCCAGTAAAAGTCATGGTGATGCGCAATGACGGGATAACCCGTCTCGGCAATGAACTCGGTCAGCGCCAGGCCAAGCGGCAGGTTGATGGGAATGGTGAGGGCGTTCTCGACAATGAGCGCTTCGAGCCGGAATTGATGCGCGAATTTATAAAGCTGTTCCTTGAGAGTGAACCTCAGCTCATGAACCTGCTGGGTGATATGCGCGGGGCGGATGTAGACGGAGAAAAAATCCTGATGGAGTTCCTTGATCTCAGGATGTCTCTTGCGCCCTTCGTGCAGTATTCCCCATGTGCCTTGATAGGCGATCTGATTGATGGCGTCAATGGTCGGGTGGCGATAGAAGGCTTCAGGGACAACGTAACTTTTTTCTTTTGGACGGTCACACACGCCGCAGAAGTAAAAACATTCGTGCCCCATTCTTTCCAGAACGGCGGCCCACTTGGCGGTTTCGAGGGAGACGCCGTCGGTACCTGCAAAACGTGTAGAAATAAACCCGATGCGTCGTGATGGAGTCATGTCTTTTCTCCTTTGTCAATAAGATGTTTCCCTCCTCGATGGCAATCTCAACATATCCTGGCAAGCATTCGATCCTTCTCGCAAACGGATGTCGTTGCGAGCCGCCGCTCCTGGTTTTGGCGGCGAAGCAATCTCCTTTTGAGTTGAAACATCTTGTAAAACAGAAGATTGCTTCGGGCTATCCTTCGACTTCGCCGCTGCGCGGCTCCGCTCAGGACAAGCCCCCGCAATGACATTTGTACGGTAGTGAATCGCCAACACATTTTTATCTACAGTACAATGAACCACGTGGCGCAAACTTTTTATACCACACAACTTACCCGAATTTATGGTGCGGACCTTGCCTCGCAAGTGGAACCGCGTTTGCAAAATTTAGTGGATCGCTATCGTGGACGCATCCGCATTCCTGCGGACACTTCCTTATCGGAACGCGACTCGATCCTGATTGCTTACGGCGATCAAGTCCGCGAAGCTGGCAAGCCGCATCTGCAAACTTTGGCGGAGTTTTCCGAGTCTCACCTGCGCGGTGTGGTAAGCGGGATTCACATCCTGCCGTTCTATCCCTGGTCTTCGGACGACGGCTTCTCGGTCAAGGATTATCGCGCCGTGGATCCCGTCCTAGATCGG
>JAKANW010000477.1 GCA_021823555.1 Chloroflexota bacterium | reverse complement strand
AAACTTATGAGTTGTCAAAGTCACAAGAAAACTATATTTTAGAAAATCTAATATTTGAGGGCATTTGGAAATCAAATTGTCGCGGTTTCTTTTCTGTATTTAGCCCAAACTATAAATCCCTTAATTTTGAACTGACAATAAAAGAATCCCCATTGCCTCAAAGGTTTGCTGCAATTTTTCAATTATTGAGAAGACTAGGGGTCGTGGAAACAAATAGTGAAATCGTTTTTGTTGTCCCTCAATATATTCGCCACGTCAGAGACATATTGACTAGCAAAGGAATAAGTCAAGAGAAATTGAACAGTATTCTGGATGCTGACGCTGAACTTGGAGCGCGCGCTGAAGAAGTTGTTTTAGAATTTGAAAGAAAACGATTAATACAACTGGAAAGAATTCCAGAGGCGCAACTTGTCCAACGTATAAGCCAGTTAGATGCAGGAGCAGGGTATGATATTGTCTCTTTCGATGGAAATATTGCCAGCTTAACCCACAATCGGTTTATTGAAGTTAAAGCATCAAGACAAGGGAGTGTACGTTTTTACTGGAGTTTGAACGAGTATGAAAAAGCAAAAGAATTGGGAGATCAATATTGGATTTATTTTGTCGGAAATTTTGAGGGCAATAAACGGTCAGCAATAAAACCTATAATGATTCAAAATCCAGTGCGAAGAATCGAAGAGCTGTCTGAGTTTAGCATTCGAGCCACAAAATATATTGTCGAAAAAATACCTGGTAGTTAGTACAACACGCTGATAAAAAGAGGCCACCATGAAAGCGGCCTCTTTTTATATCCCCTATTTCTTCCGTATCTCTTGCAACTTTCTGACAGGGACTCTGGTTCAATGATGATTCTACGCATCCAGGTGATAGGTGTGATATGAGTTCTGGCAGGGATTGCCCCAGGAGATGTGCATCTCGCGGGCTGTCAGATCAATCACCATGGCATTGATGGTCTTCTCGCGGTCCAGGGGATCGTTTCCGTTAATGTCGTGATTGCAAATGGAGTTCGGCAAATTGACGTGGTCTTTCTGAATGGCTTGCAGGGTCTTTATGGAGTGAGCCGAGTTTTGTCTCAGCAACCGGTTGGCCCGAAAATAGCGCACGCGCGATGAGATCAACTCCTCAGGGTCACTCTCAACCTCCTTCATGCGGGAAGATATATAGTGATTGGTGTGCGCCATATAACCATCTGTGCCATGCAGGATATCAAAACGCCGCGCCGACACTTCAATGGAATACAGCTCGCCGCTCTCGTGCACGATGATGTGGTTATACCCGGCGGCGCGATGCGGGATCAGGGAACGCGCGATGGCTCCCGAAATCCTACGGGAGGCCAGAATGGCGCGTGAAACGACTAGGCGCGGGATCCCAATGCGGGAATCGGTCGGGTAGACCGAGTCGATCAGTTGGGCAATGCCGAAAGCGTTGAATCCCACGTTGGGCAGCAGCCCGCCATAGGTCATGGCCAGAAACGGAGGTTCCTCCCTGGGACGGGCCAGGACAACGAAAACATCCTCTTCATCTTCCGGGATCCAGTCTTCATTGTGGGCAGCCAGTACATGCCCGTCGGCGGTGCGTTCGTCATTGACGGCAAAACTTGTGCAGCGGGTAAGGTGCAGCGCGTCGGTGGTGACCGCTTCCATTGTGTTGAGGGTCATCACATCGTCAAAGCTGACATTGGCTCCTTCGGCGATCCCGCGCATCTCATCTGCATATTGAACATATCGTTCTTCCACAAAAGGCAGGTATTTACGCGATTGGATTTGGGCGCCCTCCCAGGTCAGCTCCAATTGATCATAGGATTGCTCGATCAACACATGCGCATTGGCGATGCTGTGCTGGACCTGGGAGCGGCAGGCTTCGCCAATCTGACGTCCGATCTCACGGTGCGTGCCGAAGACTTCGATCAGGGGCGGTGGGGCAGAATGGATGGGGGTATTGGAAATAGCAATTCGATTGGGGAACATACGGTCTCCTGCAAAGTAAAACCCGCCCCGGTGGTTTCACACGGGGCGGGACGATTATAACATGCAGGCTTTTGTTACGAAGCTGGCGGGATATCCGCGGGTGGGATGGCCGCCGGGCGAAGCTGGACACGGTTGCCCAAGAGCGTCATGATTACGCCGCCAAAGGCCATTAGACCGATCACAAACCAACCCAGCCAACCAACGCACGGCACCAACCCCACCACCCCTACTGCCAGCATGAGCAGGAAAGTGCCGAAGCCAATCGTCAGGGCCGGGGCCCAGGTTTGATGGATCATGTTGGTAAAGCGCTCGCCTACTTCATTCCCGACTGCGATCATGCCGAACAGCCAGGCCAAGACCAGACCCATTGCAGCCAGGAAGGAAACAGGCAGCAGGATGATCGTCAAGGCAACAATGACCAGCGCCAACGGGGCGACGACGAGTGTCAACAGGCCAAAACCTCCTGCGATCACCGGCTGGCTCTTGATGGTGCTGCTGACACGCTCGATCTGTGGCTGGAGGAACAGGGAAGCCAGCATGGCAACCAGGGCCAGGGCGAACGCCTGGAAGAAGATGTTTCCCACCCCCCACAACGGGTTTAAATTGATCTTGATGTTGGGTGTCGTTACCTTGGGCGGATTCGGTACTGCCGGCGGGCTGGGGATTTCCGTTGACGGGGCAGGCACGTTGTTGACAATCTCGCCCGTTACCCGCGAGCCGGGATCACGCTGGAGCTGTCCGCCGATGGTGCTGAGGTTCCCGTCCACCAGTGAATTCGGCCCCAACGCGGCTTGACCGCCAACCATAACCATATCGCCATTGACGGAGCCATCCATGCTCATGTTGCCGCCGATCATGGCTACATCACCGTCAATTTTGGCGCCTGTGGCTACGCTGGCGTTCCCGCCAAAGACGACCAGGCTGCCGTTCACTTTGGCGTCCGCTTCAATGGTGACATTTCCGCCAAAGACCACCAGGTCGCCATCCAGGGTTTCGCCCTTTGCCAGCGTGAAATTGCTGCCAAAGATTACTTTACCATCCGAGAGACCACGCGCCTGGGCGGATGATACAGGTACCAGCAGCAGTACCAGTAAGAGAAACGTTGTCACAAGTTTCATGCTTGTTTTCATAGATCACACTCCTCGCGGGAGGCGGGTAAACCGCCAGATAGAGACTGCCCACAACAGGCCCATGCCAGCCAGCGCAGAGATCAGGATCATCCAGACGAAGGGAGGCACAAAGTTAGGTACCACACGCAGTAACACCAGCCCAACCCCGGTCAATGCCTGGAGCGAAGTCACGATGAACAAAATATAGCCGAGAAAGATCGTGATCCACTCGGCAGGCGATGAGATGACATTGCCCGCCTGGGGCGCAGTCAGCCACACCAACAGGACCAATCCAGCCAGCGTGAAGACGATCATGCCCCAGAAGCGTTTACGGCGATCAGCAATGCGCTGGGCTGCCAGCCGCGCCTGGAAGCGGATCGAGAAGCCCGGAGCAGGTGCGACCATGCGCTTGGTGTGCAGAGCCAGTCCTGTCTCGGCCAGAGCGGCGCAGTAGACGCAGGTTCGCAGGTGCGCGTCAAGCTCACGTTTCTGCTCGGGGGTCAGGGGCTGGTCATCCAGCAGCCAGATATCAAAAGGCTGGTGATTCATGGGGTCTCCTTTGGGCGCGCACTTTTGGGGATTCTCCTTGCCATAGACCGGCCAGTTCCCGGCGGGCTCGGTGCAGGCGACTTTTTACTGCGCTGACGGTTAGATGCAACGACTCGGCGATCTCGGCTTCCGAGAAGTCATACCAGTAGCGCATGACAATGGCTGCCCGGTCGGTGGCCTCGAGGGATCGGAGCAGCCC
>JAKANW010000476.1 GCA_021823555.1 Chloroflexota bacterium | reverse complement strand
ATTGATCTCGATAAAGTTGTCCGCAGGCAGGCTTCCGGCGGGCAGGAAGATCGAGCCGGGTTCCTCGTTCGCGTTATCCCAGCTTCCACTCTGCAATTGCGTCAATTGCCCGCGCGCGTCCCAATTCTTTCCCTCGCCAAGCAGGTCTTCATGGGCAAACACATCGGTCATGTTGGCGCCCAGAATGCTCATTGCGTTGTTGATGGAGGCAAAGAACTCATCCAGGCTGCGGGCATAACGCTCGGCGGTGTAGTTGAGATCGTTCTCGGCGCGCTGGCGTTCGCTCTGATCGAACTGGGTCGTCAGATAGGTGCTCGATTGCACCGCGCTCCTCACAACGAGCACGCCAATGACAAGGATCGCCGCCGTCGCCAGGCCAATATTGGCGAAGGTCAGTTTTGTGCGGAGCGAAACTCCGCGGACTCTTTCCCAGAGGGATGGAGATCGCTTCATGCCGGACCTCCATTCTGCTTCACCGCCTGGAGTTGGATCAACACCTCCGACCCGTTCAGCGCATGGCTCAATTCCTGGGCAGTCGTCTCCAGGAGACTCTCGATGCGGATGCTTCCGCCGATCTTCGAGGCGATTTCCGATACGATGCGTTCGCGTTCCGCGCGCCGGTTGGTGGCCTGGAAGAGACGGGCGTTTTCCATGGCGAGCGCAAGACGCTCTGAGACAGCCTCAGCGATGTCAATGTCATCATCTGACCAGCGGCGCTTGCCGGGCGCGGAAATGTTGAGCACGCCGATCACTTCGCCGCGCAGCCGCACCGGGACGGCGAGTTCGGCGGTGTCGCTGGCCTGCGTCCCTTCGCGTTGGAAGATCCTTCCCTCCTGAACCGACCGAGCGGCTTCGCCCAGCGGAATGGCTTCCTCCAGAGGGGTGCCGGTCCCCTCCGCGAAACGGTATCCCGCCAGCCCCTCTTCCTGAACCAGGCGCGACCATTCGTCTCTGACGTAACGGCGATATTGCAACTGGCTTTGTTCGAGGGATTGGAGGGTGGCCTCGTACAATCGGGCGTTCTCAATGGCGATGCTCACCTGGTCGGCCAGCAGGGAGAGCGATGCAATGTCGTCAGCCTTGAAGGCTCCCGGCTCGACGCTTTGCACGTCCAACGCGCCGATGGTCTTCAAGCCGATCTTGAGCGGGATGGCCATTTCTGAACGGGTGTCGGGGAGGTCGGGGTTGTTGAAATAAATTGCCTCTTCGCCCACGTTCAGGGCGATACGCGGATTGCCGGTGCCTGTCACATAGCCCACGATGCCCTGTTCGCCGATCTTCAGGTGATGACCGCGCGCCAGCATGTTCTGTCCACCCTGGCTGTTCGCCGCGCGTAAAACGCTGTATTGATTTTCATCATCGTTGAGGAAGATGCCGACATGGTAGTATCCAAATTGCTCCGAGATCGCCTGGCAAATGCGCGGCAAGAGTTCCTCAAGTTTTTGGGTGGACGCGATATCGCGCGACACGCGCGCAATCGCTTCGAATTGTTGGGCGCGTTTTTTGCTCAGGGCATTCGCGCTTTCGAGTTCCGCTGTGCGCTCGGCGACCTTGCTTTCGAGCGTTGCCAGCGCGCTGGTGAGTTCCAGGGTCATCTGATTGAAGGCTGCGCCCAAGTCCTCCATTTCATCGCCGGATCGGATTTGAATGGGTTTCAACACGACGGCTTTGGAGGAGGCGGCGCGCGCCTGGGAAAATTCCTTCACGTGCACGGCGAGCGATTGGAGAGGCCGGGTAATGAGACCGATGACGGGCACGGATGCCAGGCTGAATACAAGCACCACGATCGCCGCGATGATGACCATGGTGTTTTGAAGCCGGTTAACAGGCTCGAACAATTCCTTTTGAGAGTACGCCAGGCCGAGCGTCCAGCCGGTATTCAGCCCAATCGGCTCGTAAGCGACAAAGACCGGGTTCCCTTGAGGGTCTGTGACCTCCTCGAAGCCCGATTCTGTTCCCGTCATCATGCGCTGGATCAACGCGTTCCATTGGGCGGACTGTTCGATGTTGGAGGGAAGCAGCATGGTGTCTTCCATCACGCTGTATTGTTGTCCGCTCTTATCGCCGATGCCGAGGACCACGCCGTTCGGGTCAATCAGAAATGCGTAGCCTTCCTTGCCAACCGCGATATCCCGAACCAGTTCCTGGGTCTGTGAAAAGGCAATGTCGGCTGTGGCAACGCCCCTGAACTCGCCATCGGAATTGTAGAAGGGGACGCTCCAGGTAACCATCCATATTTCGCCGCCGCCCTCATCGAAATAGGGGGGCGACAGGACGGGTTCATTGCGCAATTTGGGAAGCGTATACCAATCCCATTTGAAGTAGTTGTATTCCGGGTTGCCCAGTTGGGTGAATCTTATATTTCCCGTATCTGTGCGGCTGTAATATGGCGACCAATAATAAAGGTCGCGACGGAACTGATATGGCTCATAAGCGATGGTGGAGCCATAGATTTGTTCGTTGCGGCGGAGGAAATTCTCCACCGTATCTGAAATGACCCGCCCGCTAAAGTTGTTCGTCTCGGTGGCGGCGGCCAGGTCCACGGCAAAACTTTTCGTCCAGATCAGGAACGAGCGGATCTCGCCCGCTTCCAACTTGCTCTGTTCGACCAGGTTGTTCTTCAGGGTGTTGGTGAGCGCGGAGCGGGCGCTTGCAATACTGGCATAGGTGGCAATTACAAAAGAAACCACCAACAGAACGATGATGACCAGCGCTCCCTTTGCGCGCAGGCTCATACGCCACCAACCCTTGCGGCCCGGTGCGGCATTTCCCGGTTGACCTGCGCCGGGGGTATTAACTGCTGTGGTTTGCGTCGAATCGTTCATCGCTATTCATTCCTCATGATGCGCCGTCTCTGGTTCAACCTTTTTCCTCAAGTTGTAAAATGACCTCCGAACCGGGCATGGCCCGGCCGAGTTCCTCCACGGCGATGCGCATGATATCGTTCATGTCCACGGTGGAGGCGATGCGGGAGGAGATTTCGCCGATGGTGCGTTCTTTGGCGGCGCGGCGCTGGGCTTCCTCCAGCAGGCGAATGTTTTCGATGGCCAGCCCGGCGCGCTCGGCGGCGGCCTGCGCCATGTTGATCTCATCCTGCGACCAGACCCTGCCCGGGTCGTTCGAGCGGATCGTGATGGTTCCCACCGTGACGCCGCGGATCTTGATTGATATGTGGCGGGCATTCGGATCGCTGGCATTGTTGGTCGAGGCGGGAAGGGTGCGGATGCCGTCAAAGGTGAATCCAATCTGCCCAACTCTTTGCCTGAAATGCGACCATTCGCGTTTAATGTATTCATCGTATACCGATTGGGAATCGGCCAGCGCTTTGCGGGTCTGGCTGAACAGGCGCGAGTTTTCAATGGCAATGGCAACCTGGTTGGCGAGCGTGGTCAGCACGCTGATGTCTTCAGGTTGGAAGGCGTTGGTCTCGGTGCTTTGCACGTCGAGCACGCCAATGACATTGTTGCCGGTTTTGAGAGGGAGCGCCATCTCAGAGCGGGTGTTGGGGAGGTCTGGGTTTTTGAAGAAGGCCGAATCCGCTCCCACGTCGAGGGCGATGCGGGCTTCACCATGCGCGGCCACGTAGCCCACGATTCCCCCCGTCCCCAGGTGCAGACGGTGCCCGCGTTTGAGCATGCGCTGTCCGCCTTCGCTGTTGGCCGCTGCGAGAACCGCGAATTCGGAACGTTCGTCGAGCAAAAAGATGCCGGTGTGATAGAAGCCAAACTGTTCGCTCACCACGGTGGTGATGGCGGGGAGCAAACGTTCGAGGTCCTGGATGTTGAGGATGGAGCGGGAAACTTTCGAGATGGCCTCGAGTTGGGA
>JAKANW010000475.1 GCA_021823555.1 Chloroflexota bacterium | reverse complement strand
CCACCAGTGAGCCGGTAAAACGAGTGGATGCTGAACTGAAATATCCGCCAAGAGCCAGAACTAAAATCCCCACTACCACCAGGAATATGATCGTCGTTTGCAACGAACGGGAAAACAGGTCTTTCATTTGTGATTAAGTTTTTACCAATAGAGAAGCGCAATATTCATTGCGCTGGTCACACGTTATGACGGGTGCTGCCGCGCTCCAGGCCAACCAGGTAACGGCCCAGGTTGTCAAAATCATCAAAGACCATGGCAGCGCCACGCACAACACAAGTCAGGGGATCCTCGGCAACCCAAACACGTAACTTCAACTCATCTGTCAGGCGCTCGGCCAAGCCCTGGAGCAACGCGCCGCCTCCTGCCAGACAAATACCGACATCCATCAAGTCAGCCACAATCTCGGGTGGGACCTCATCGAGAGAATCGCGTACCGTATCAAGGATCACCTGCACCGAGCCGGAGAGCGCCTCGCGGATTTCAATCGAAGAGACCTCCACTGTTTCAGGCAGGCCGGTCACCAGATTACGGCCGCGCACTTCCATCGTTTTTTCCGGCTGAAGCGGATAAGCCGATCCGATCTGCCATTTAACCTGCTCGGCGATCCCTTCACCAACCAACAGGTTGTATTTGTTGCGCAGGTACTGGACCACATCCTGGTCCATTTCATCGCCTGCGACGCGTAACGAACGGGAGAGCACCACACCACTCATGGACAGGACCGCCACCTCGGTCGTTCCACCGCCGATGTCAACCACCATTGAACCGCGGATCTCGCCGATGGGTAGACCGGCTCCCATCGCCGCTGCAATTGGCTCCTCGATCAAATAAGTCTGGCGTGCCCCTGCCGCCATGACGGCATCATACACAGCGCGCTTTTCCACTTCGGTCACACCGGTTGGAAGGCCAATCACCACACGCGGCCTCGGAAGAGGCACCACACTCTGTTCGTGAACCTTACCGATGAAGTATTCCAACATGATCTGCGTGACGTCGAATTCCGAAATCACGCCATCCCGAATTGGTCTGACCACCGCCACTGTTGAAGGGGTGCGGCCAACCATTTCCTTGGCCTCCAGGCCAATCGCTAAAGGTTGCCGCAAACGCTTGTCAATCGTGACCCAGGAAGGTTCATTGATCACAATTCCCTTGCCGCGTACGTTGACAAGTGTGTTAGCCGTGCCAAGATCTATGGCAATGTCTAGCGAAAACAGGCCTAGCAGCCAGTTTATGGGGTTGAAGGCCAATTCAGGCTCCTCGGTAATCGGTGTTTGCGCATACGGGCTTCGCGCCGGTTATTATACCATGAGCATTAAAAAGTCAATTTTTGAAACCTCCCGCCCCCAAAAGGGTTGTATTTATATATTTCACTTTTGGGAGGGACCATGTCCAAAATTGCGTTTGTTACCGACAGTACGGCTTATATTCCCGCCGACTTATGCGGGAAATACAATATTACCGTCGCGCCCCAGGTTCTGATTTGGGACGAACAAACCTACCGCGATGGTGTAGATCTCGGTGGTCGCCGTATCATTAAAAGACTAAGGGCATCCAAAACCATGCCTTCCACCTCGCAAGCTTCAGTTGTTACCATGCAGGGCATATTCAAAGAGCTGGCAGACCAGGGTAATGAGGTGATTGGAATTTTTATTTCGTCCAAATTATCCGGCACCATGCAATCTGCCATTCAAGGTCGCGAGGCGCTGGGCACGGAAGCTGAAAAAATCCACATTGTAGACAGTTACACGACTTCCATGGCCATGGGGTTCCAAATCCTGGCTGCAGCCCGCGCCGCACAGGACGGGGCAACTCCCAAGGATTGCGTAGCGATTGCCGAAAAAGCCCGCCAACATACGGGCGTCTACTTTGCAGTGGACACACTCGAATTCCTGCATCGAGGTGGACGCATTGGCGGCGCAGCGCGCTTTATCGGAACAGCATTGAATATGAAACCCGTGCTGGCCGTGCTGGACGGTCGTGTGGAAGCCATCGAGCGCATTCGCACCAAGGGCAAGGCCTTGAAGCGCGTGATCGAACTGGTCGTTGAGCAGACCAAAGGCAAATCGCCTGTGCGGCTGGCAGCTCTACATGCCGATGCACCCGAGGAGGCCAGGGCTATGCTTGACGAGGCCAGCCAGCAGATGAACGTAGTCGAAAGCATTCTAACGGAAGTCAGCCCGGTGGTCGGCACACACGCCGGGCCGGGGACGGTTGGATTGGCTTACATGGCTGGGATGTAGGAATTTATCACGCAGAAACCCTTCACTTCTCCTGATGTGAAGGGTTTTTGATTTAATTACTCATGTTACGCAGCGTCCCGAAGGTTTGTCCCAAAGACAAGCTTGAATTACGAAACCTTTGGGACGTTTTGCATAAGGTGAGTTAATTACGAAACTTTTTGGCAGCCCTGGCATCCAAAGGGCATGAACAAAATAGCCTTTGAACATGAACTCAAGAAACACAAACACCCGCTCGTTGTGGACTTTTGGGCGCCCTGGTGCACCCCCTGTAAAATCACCCGCCCGATCTTGAAGAAGCTGGCGGAAGAATTCAAAGGGAAGGTTGGTTTCCTCGAGGTGGATGCAGACCAAAGTCCCGAAGTGATGCGGGGATTGGGCGTGATGGCCATCCCCACCCTGCTCGTCTATCAAGATGGCAAGCAGGTCTTGCGGCAGACGGGTGCAAAATCCGCGGACGCCTATCGCAAGATGTTCCAGGAATTGTCGGAAGGCAAGCGACCATCCCCCGCCGCGCAGAGGCCAATTGACAGGGTCCTTCGCATTGGGGCTGGAGCAGCGCTGGCCTTTTTGGGCTGGCAAACCCACTTGTGGGTTCTGATCGCGCTGGGTGCAGGGCTGGCATTTACCGGCGTGTATGACCGCTGCCCCATCTGGCGCGCCGTGACAGGTTGGATACGGGACCGTATGGAGGCAAAGGCATAAGACAGACGCGGGAACAGGTATAATTTGGGCATGGGCCATACTGTTCCCCTCGTCATTGGTATTGCTGGCGGATCCGGTTCGGGCAAGACCACCGTGGCGCAGGAAATCCTGCAACGCGTTGGGCCGGACCGGATCGCTTTTTTACAGCACGACGCGTACTACAAGGACCTGAGCGGCCTGCCTCCCGCCCAGCGCGCGGAGGTGAACTTTGACCATCCCAACTCGCTGGAAACTGCGCTGCTGATCGAGCACATCAAACAACTGAAAGATAGGCAGGCGGTAGACGTACCCATTTACGATTTCTCTATACACACCCGCACCGAAAAAACCTTTCGTGTGCAGCCGCGCAGTGTAATTTTGGTGGAGGGGATTTTGATCTTTGTTGATCTCGAGTTGCGGGAACTCTTTGACGTGAAAATTTTCGTGGACACCGATTCGGACATGCGCTTCATCCGCCGCCTGCAACGCGACATTACGGAACGCAAACGCACAACCGAGTCTGTGGTGAAGCAATACATGGCAACCGTCCGCCCAATGCATCTGGAATTCGTCGAGCCTTCCAAACGTTACGCGGATGTCATCATCCCGGAAGGTGGATTCAACGCCGCCGCGCTGGACATGGTGGTGGCGCGCATCGAGGCGCTGTTGAAGTAACAAAGAATACAGGTTTTACATCAAAAGGAGAAACCGAATGGCAAAACAATGGAATACCCCGCCCGCGATGCAGATCGATCCCAAGAAGAAAGTCTACGACAAGAACCAGGAACAGCCGATGACCGAAGTGGGCTTGCACCCCGGCCCCATCGAAGATGTCTACGTGGTGTTGGCAGGCTTCGACAACAACGGGGCCACGGCCTCCTTCAAGGTGTTCATCAACCCCTTGATGTCCTGGAT